>JBGTEU010000385.1:0-6452 GCA_041747595.1 Bythopirellula sp. | reverse complement strand
CAGTATGCGGTGCAGTTCTTGGTCGGTGAGGGTTTTGTTCCCACGATCACCCCCGACGTCGCGCGCGGCGATATTCTGCAGGGGATTGGCTTCATTCCCCGTGGGCCCGAGACGCAGATTTATTCCATCGAGAATTTTGATCTCAATCTCGTCGCCACCGCGGAAATCACGCTTGGCGGGTTGTACTCGGGCGAAGTCTTGGAAGCGGAAAAGCTCCCCCTCAAAATGTGCGGCGTGAGCCACTGCTTCCGCACCGAGGCCGGGGCCGCCGGCAGAGCGTCGCGGGGTTTGTACCGCGTGCACCAGTTTACCAAGGTCGAGATGTTCGCCTTCACGCTCCCCGACGAGAGCGAGGCGATGCACCAGCATTTCTGCGACCTGGAGTGCAAGATTTTCGACGGCCTAGGAATCCCCTACCGAGTCATCGACACGGCCACTGGCGATCTCGGTGGTCCCGCGTACCGCAAATTCGATCTCGAAGCCTGGATGCCCGGCCGCGGCAACGCCGGCGAATACGGCGAAGTCACGAGCACCAGCAACTGTACCGACTACCAAGCCCGCCGCCTGAACATCCGCAGCAAGGTCAAAGGCGAAAAGGGAACAAACCTAGTCCACACCCTCAACGGCACCGCCGTGGCGATCAGCCGCGCGCTGATTGCCATTCTCGAAAACTATCAACAGGCCGACGGGTCGATTGTGATTCCCGAAGTCTTGCGCAAATGGGTGGGGAAAGAGAGAATCGGCGCTTCGGACGAGTGAGGGCCGGTGAGAACGCCTTTGACGCCCGAATTGCTCGCGTGAGATTAGAAAAATTCCGCGCGAATCCGGATAAGCATGCCGTCGAGGAGTGATGAGAAATGGCAAAAACGAAATCAACAGACCTAACCAACGATGCAATCGAGATTCTCGATCGTCGCTTCGGCGAGAGTGAGGATCATGCGGCTCAGCATTAAGCGATTCGCGGAACAAGCGGAAGTTGCCGAAATGTTGTTCGCCGCGCGAAAAGCAGCGGGCCTTACGCAGCAACAATTGGCCGAGTTGGCGGGCACCACCCAACAGGTGGTTTCGCAATTGGAGAGTGCCGATTATGAAGGGCACTCTCTTTCAATGTTGATACGGATAGCTAAAGCCATGCATCAACGTATCGAGCTGTGCATTGTGCCCGAGGAAACGGAACGGGTGGCCGGTTAATACTTCGATGTTCTCCGCCTCGAAAACTACCAATGGGCCGACGGCTCGATTGTGATACCTGAATTTTTCCGAAAATGGGTTAGCAAAGAATGGATTGGCAGCGCGGAGGAGCGACGAGGGCATCCTTATCAAGAGCTAGATCTTGACAAGCGAGAACACGTACAGCATTTCGCGACAAATCTGCCGACAGCGGGCATCGTATTCTTCGGATTCTTGAGCCGTGTCGTCGGCGATCTGGGGATCGTCGTAGGGAATGGCAATGCGTAATAAGCTTCCTGACACTGCGGGACAATTCTTGTCCGCTTGCGAACAAGTCATGATGGCGCAAAAGTCGCTACTAGGGTTCGGCGGCTCGTCGTAGACCTTGGAGAAACAGACCAGCGGTTCAACCGATTCTTGATAGTGGATTTCGTACTGGGGATTGAGAGACCGACGAGGCATATCCACCTTGAGGCCCGCCCGTCGCAGGGCGCTCACCGTTCGCGCGTTGCAGGCCGTCACTTCGGTTCCCCCGGAAAAGGTCTCTACGCCATCGACGCCGTAATAACGAGCCGCCACCTTCGCCCAGACCTGCGACATTTGGCTGCGTCGAGAGTTATGGGTGCAGATGAAAGTGAGTCGTGCCGGTTCATTGGAGTCGAGGCAACTCGTCACATACTGGGCGAGCTCGCGAAGTTCCTCCTTGCGAACATCAGAAATCTGTTCAATTTCCTGGAGACGGTCGTCGAGATAGTCGCGTAGCTCGTGCGACATGCCGAGATCGTCCCCGAAAGTCTCTGTGGATATTGCCAGCGACCCAACAATTCCCATAAATGCGGCGATCTTGGCTAGCTCGATCAATGAATCTTCTCCAAATGAACCTAGACTTCGGCCTACGCGGTAGCCGCACGCCCCGTTCTCAAGATAAGGGCAGGAAAGCAAGAGATCAATTGTCGAGACCGACAAATTGGATTGTTAGATACCCATGGTTGCGTTTTTTTGCATTGTGAAAAATCCTCAACCACCACAACCTACGCATGCTGATCACTGCAGCGCGTCGAGCAAATGGTATACCGCATGGCAGGAGATCGATCGGCTGAGAAGTTGCATGACGCAAGCGTGCGAGCGCGCGGATCAGCACAGTGCGAAGTCGCCTCATGGCGAAGAACAGTGCTATGCTCGGAGTGGTCGGCTCGGGCACGATCAGATGACCTTCCTTGATGCCGACAATATAGCGGGTCGGGTCAACGGCACCGCCGTCGCAATCAGCCGCGCGTTGATCGCCATTCTTGAAAACTACTAACAGGCTGATGGGTCGATTATGATTCCCGAAGTTCTGCGCAATTGGGTGAGTAAGGAGCAGATTGGCGCGGCGGATGACTGATTATCACCCTCCAACAGCACGATATTTAGCTCAAACACCAACCGCCTCGGCGGGTTCCAGCGCGGCCGACAACTGGTTCAGAATCTCTTCTTGATCATTGGCGGCGCACCACGCACCCAGGACCTTCAATCGTACATCCGGCAGCGACTCGCCGCGTCGATTGCGACTCGCCGCGATTATTGCCTTTTCGACTCGCTCACGGAACGTGGCAATATCATTGTCGCCGATCAACAAGGCGGCGAGCCACCGCGCCGGGGCGATGCGAAACAATAGATCGGAGGAGTACAGCAGGTGACTCAACAGAGTGTCAGTGGCATCGGCCAGGCTCCCGCTCACCGATTCATCCACCTCCACCTGCACCAGTGAAAGGCGAGAAGAGCCATTGGGGAGATGCTCGATTCGCTCCAAATATCGTCGCAGCACTTCGGGCGGGTCGGCCCGAGGGAGCGTGAAAGAGAACGTGCTGCCCTGGCCGACCTGGCTTTCCACCATAATGCGGCCCAGGTTCATCTCGACCAATTCCTTGGCGATGTTGAGCCCGAGGCCGAATCCTTTGGTGCTCGAGCGAACGGGCTTACCCAGTTGCTTGAAACGACGGAAGATTGCTCGCAGATTCTCGGAACTGATGCCGTTTCCGTTGTCGTTCACACGGAGCCTGATATCCCTTCCTTCGGTCTCCAACTGGCAATTCAGCCGGACGCTCCCCGGCTGACCGCAGAATTTGAGGGCATTCGTAACGAGATTGATGAGAACGCGGCCGGCTTTCTCCGGATCACAAAAGACGGCCGGCAGGTTCGGATCGATTTCGAGATCGAGACGTACTTTTTTGATCGCGGCCTTGCGCTCAAGCGCCGGCCAGACATTAGCCAGAATTTCCGTCACTTGGCAGTTTGTGCGTTTGATCACCAGCAGGCCCGCCTCCAGATTGCTGACGTCCAGCATATCATCGACTATCGTGTTCAGGTCGTCGGCCCGGTCCTCCACGACGGCCAACATCTGCATCTGTTCAGCGGAGACCACACCCACCACGCCGTCTTTGACCAGCGACGTGTATTGCTTGATGACGGTGAGCGGCGTGCGGAACTCGTGCGATACGTTCTCGACGAACTCTTGCGCGGTTCGATACAACTTCGAAAGGCGCGAGTTCTTTTTTTCCAGGAGAGTCCGTGCCGCGGCCAGTTGCCCAATGCAGATTTCGAGCTCCGCGGTTCGTTGACGTTCGATGGCAAACCGTAGGGATCGCGCCAAGAGCTTGGGCTCCATCTCGCTCTTGAGCAAATAGTCTTGAGCGCCTTGATGGAGCATTTCGATGACGATTTGCTCGTCTTCCAAACCGGTCAACACGACGATCGGAACGTTTGGTGCAGCCGCGCGGATCGCTTGATATGTTGCCATCCCACTGGAGTCGGGCAGCGTGAGATCGACCAGTGCCACGTCGATGCCGCCGAGAGCCAGGCGAGCGAGAGCCGGAGTAAGTTGCTCGACGTGCTCGACATTAAACGACGCCTCGCGGGCTTTCTCCAGGCTGTCCTGCACCAATTCTGCGTCCGCGAAATTATCTTCGACGAGCAGTACGGTACAGGGCTTGGGGCGGATGGCATTGGTTATCATGATTGATCTCACTGGATTCGCTTTAGTGGCCGCGAGGTCATAATCAGACACTCGCAAGTGTCGCGTTTGTCTCGGAGAACGATCCATATTCTGAAGCGGGCTGGCGTTTCAAGAGCAGACAATAATATCCCAGGTGCTTGACGACTTCGTTGAATTGGTCGAAATCTACCGGCTTGACGATGTAACTGTTGACCCCCAATTTATAGGTTTCGACGACGTCGCGCTCTTCGCTCGACGACGTGAGATCCGATTGTTTTAGGGTTTGGAGCCGCGACGGAAGTCGCTAAATCCCGTGCTTGTTGCCCCAGCACTTCAATTTCATCGGCCAAATCTTGCGGCGATGAGCCGAGCGATTCGAATTGCTCGTCCGAATCCGTGAAAGCACGGTTTGTCGACGTTTCCAAGGAATTCTCTAAATCGCGAGTTGGTTGATCCAATAGTTCATGGGTCATGGTTTCCTCGGTTGGCATGACAGGCGGTTGCGATAGATTCATAGTTTCTCGTTGTGGATGAGAGTTAATCAGCACCACGGAAAATAAAAAAGCCGACGTGGCAGAACACCTGGGGGCATTCCAACACATCGGCTTGTTTTCTTATCGAACCTGGCGGCTCGGGTTGCCTTTAATGAGGTTCTGGCTTTTTTGAGGGAGGAATCAGCTACTGCCGGAGTCAAGAAATGGGCACGACTTCGGCGAACTACTCAAGTGTAGGTTACTTATTGCGCGGTGAGCAGCCAGTCGCCAATTGCAGTTAGTACCTGTGACCAGCTTGCTCGGCCTAAGGGATCTCGCGCATTCCTCAATATCCGGACAACTACCCGGCCATCATGGTATATAACACTAACTCCACTCCACTCCGCTACTTCACATCAATCCAAAACGGCATCAACAGCATCGCCGGTTCGCGCATCAGTTTGCGAAGTTGGTTCGCGTGAGTGAGCGGGCCGGCGAGTTCCGGGACAAAGGTGCTGAGGCCACCAAGGATTTGTGTCTCGCGTTCCTTGTCCATATTGCCACCAAAAAGCTCTTCGAGTGGATTCACCGGTTCGGGGAGTACTAGGAGTTGGTACTTCTTCTCAGGATCGAGACCCCCCGCAATTTTCGCCGCATGGAAGGCGTCCTTGAGGCTGCCGACTTCGTCGATGAGGCCCTTGCGCTTGGCGATGCGGCCCGTGTAAACCTGCCCGCTGGCGAGGGCTTCGAGCTTTTCGAGTTCCATCTTGCGGCCCGCGGCGGCCTTCGTAGTGAACAGACGATAGATGTCCTGCATCATGTTGGTGACGACTTTGCGTTCGGCTTCCGAAAACTTCTCGGTCGCCGAGAAGATGGTACTGTTGTCGCCACGGCGAATCGCGTCGGTCGAGATGCCAAGCTTTTTGTACAGTCCGTTCATGGCGAGCTTGCCGCCCACGACGCCGATGGAGCCGGTGATCGTGCCTGGTTCGGCAAAGATTTTGTCGGCCCCCATGGCGATGTAATAACCACCACTCGCGGCGACGTCCCCCATGCTGGCGATGATTGGTTTGTCGATCGCCTGAGTGGCCCGCCAAATCATGTCGCTCGCCAGGGCGGAACCGCCGGGGCTGTCGATCCGCAGGACGATGGCCTTCACGTCTTTATCATCAGCCGCCTCGTGCAAGGCTTCGACGATGGTTTCCGAACCCATGGAGCTTGACCCGAAACCGTCCTCGCTCTCGCCGGACATGATCGGACCAACGGCATAAACGAGTGCGAGCTTGGGGCCACTCTCTCCATCGCCACTGGTGGTCGCACCAAGGACCGATTGGAACAACTTCATCATTCCCATCGGACCGGAAAAATCGGTGTCGACTTCCTGCTTGCCGTAGTTAATGACATAAACCAACTTGTCGGCGTCGAATTCCTTGGTGAGATGCGCGCGGAATTCGTCAAAGTATTCGACGCGGTCCACGAGACCGGCTTCTTTAGCTTGCGTGGCGGTCAAGAGACCTTGATTCACGACTTTGCGAACTTCTTCGACTTGCAATTCGCGATCTACGGCCAGCGTCGTGAGCATCTGGTCGTACAAATCGTCGACGAGCGCCGTGAGATTCTGGCGGACCGGGTCGCTCATATTGCGACGCATCAATGGCTCGGCGGCACCCTTGGAATCGCCGACGTGAAGCATGTCGGCTTCCACGCCGATTTTCCCGAGCAAGTCTTTGTAGTAAGCAATTTCGAGTTGCACGCCCGGTATGACGACCATTCCCGCCTCGGGCATCACAACTTCGTCGCACGCGCTGGCCAAGAGCAACATCGAAGCATCGGCC
>JBGTEU010000384.1:0-2003 GCA_041747595.1 Bythopirellula sp. | reverse complement strand
TAGGCCGGAACGAGCTCCGCGCTGTTCCGGCAGTGAATATCGAAAACATCGCGTTGCCGGAACAGCGCACGGCTCGTTCCGGCCTACTCAGTTGCCTTTGAGGCATGCCAATTGAGGCAACTCATGAAGATCGAAAAACTGGGGCCCTATCGCATCGAGCGGCAAATCGGCAAGGGGGGCATGGGTGCCGTCTACACGGCCACCTACGAAGGAACCGGCGCGGCCGCTGGCACTCGTGTCGCCGTCAAGGCCTTGGCCCCCCAGCTCGCGATGGCCGAGGGATTCCGCGAACGATTTGAAGCGGAGATCGAATCGCTCAAAAAACTCCGCCACGAAGGGATCGTGCGGCTCTACGGCTACGGGGAGCAGGAAGGCCTCTTGTTTTATTCGATGGAGTTGGTCGAAGGGACCAGCCTCGAAGAGGAAATCAACAAGGGCCGCCGTTTCGGTTGGCGCGAAACGTTGCAGATCGGCATTCAAGTTTGCCGCGCGTTGAAACACGCCCACGACCATGGCATCGTTCACCGCGACATCAAGCCGGCCAATTTGCTCCTCACTAAAGACAATCGCATCAAGATCGCCGACTTTGGCATCGCGCGACTGTTTGGGGGCAACCAACTCACGACCGCGGGTGGTGTCTTGGGCACGGCGGATTACATGTCCCCCGAGCAAGCCGACGGCAGGCCAAACACCGAAAAGTGCGATCAATACAGCTTGGGAGGCGTGATGTACGCCCTCTTGGCCGGTCGGCCGCCATTTCGAGCCAAGACCATGCCCGAGATGTTGCAACTGCAGCGATTCGCCGAGGCGGAGCCGGTGCGACGATACGCCCCCGAAACTCCCGAGCAACTCGACCGCTTGATTCAACAACTCTTGTCGAAGGAACCGGACAATCGCTTTCCGAATGTGCTCGTGTTGGGTCGTCACATGGAGGCCATGGAAAAAGCACTTTCTCGCCCGGTAGCCGACAGCGCCGATGCTGAGTTGGAAATCGACTGGCCGACCAATCCTGCCAAACCGGGAGTGACCGCCCCTCTTGGTAAAGACGTTACGCATTCTGGCACAGACCAAGTGATCTTGCATGTTGAACCAGCCACAAACCCCCCGATTGATCTCTACGGAGCGCCCACGATCGCGCAGCCCCAGGAACCTGTGGTGGCCCCCTCGGCGGTCACCAGCACGCAGACCGCAGGGAGCACACCGCAACCCAGGGGGACACGCTTTACGACGGTCGACGAAGACGCGCGTCGGCGTCAAATGCAGGAGGAGCACGAAAGTCAGTGGGTGGTGATCGCGCGCTGGTCGGCACTCTTGTTGCTTGTCGGCGGTTTGGCGTGGTTCGGTTGGAGACTCTCTCGTCCCGCTTCAGACGATGAATTGTTTGCCAAGATCACCACGACGATTGAGAAAGAAGGGGAGGAAGATCTCCGCTTGATCGAAACGGACCTGACAAATTTTATGCAGCGTTTTCCCGATGATCCGCGGGCAAGCGAATTGGCCGTTTATGTGGACCAATTGGAATTCCAGCGGCTCCAGCGGAAGGCCCGCACCCGCAGCCGTATCGCCGGCGCGAAAGGAGTCGGTCCCATCGAGCAACTTTATCTCGCCGGTTTGGCGATCGTCGAGACCGATCCCTCACGAGCCGCGGCAATGCTCGCCGATTTGATCGATCTTTACGATCCGCTCGGCGTCACCATCGACGGGCAGGTTGCAACCGGCAACGATCGCAGCGCGCTCACCGAAGAAGATCGCCGCTGGTTAGTACTCGCCCGACAGGAACTCGCGAAGCTCGACGCACAAACCACTGAAGAAGCCGAGCAACAGTTGCCGGCCGTCAAGGAGCGCCTCGCCGCCGCGGAAATCGTTGCCCGTAACCGGCCTGAGCAAGCCAAGCGGATGTACCGGGCAATCATTCGCTTATACGGCAAGGAACCCTGGGCAGCGGCCGAGGTTGCGCAGGCTCGCAAGCTTCTCGATGAAATGGAAACTACGGAAACTGAATA
>JBGTEU010000383.1:0-2687 GCA_041747595.1 Bythopirellula sp. | reverse complement strand
GGCAGTAGAAAAGGCAGTAGTTGACCCGTTTATTCTGATTTCCCCGGGTTAGTGTGACCCACTACCCAAAATCCCCACGAATTTGACAATTCTCACCTCTCAGAGAATACTAAAGGCCTACCCTCGAAGGTCCCTCCGTTTCAGGTCCCTGCATTTTTCCGGAGCACTGCACGCCATGGCCTCGCCGGTCATCGAGGAACGGAGTCTTCGCGATATTTTTAGTCTCGTGACGCAGCATCGTCGGCTGTTGATACTTTTTGTCGTATCAGCGATGACGACTTCGCTGCTGCTGACCTACATCTTTTCCCAAAAATATCACGCCGCCACGATCATCATGTATCGTCCGACCGATACGGTCGAAGTCAAACAGAACGTTGCCATCCCCAACAAAACGGCGTTGGGCTTTCCCGTCCCGGCGCTCCCCTTTGAGGCCGTCGGCGAAACGATCCAGCGGATCGGCACGAGCGAACGGGTCTTGCGCAAAGTGGTCGTCGACCTGGGCCTCGATCAGCCCGAGCAAAACGATAAAGAGGGGCTGGCCTGGCTCTACACCGAAACCAAAAGCACGGTCAAGCGATGGCTCGGCAATACGTGGGAGGTCATGAAGTATGGCCGCGTGATCGAAGAAGATCCCACGACCGCGGCCATCATCGGCTTGATGAAGTACGTCACGATCGACACCCGCGAAAACTACACGTCGACGATCATGATGGTCGACAAGTATCCCGAGCGGGCCGCGCTGATTGTCGATCACATCGCCAACGCTTTGGTTAAAGAGATCGAAGAACTGAGCGTCTTTGCGTCCCGCGAGCAGGCCGAAAAGCTCGCCGAGCGATTGGCGACCAAGGAAGCTGAAATCAAATCCGTTCAGGGACAAATCGAGCAGTTGAAGGAAGAATGGGGCTTCAACGAGATCGCCAATGAAATGGTACTCCGGCTACAGACGGCAGAAGAATTTGAAGCCAAGCTTTTGCAAAACGAAATCAAGCTCGCCGCGGCTCGAGCGGCGCTTGAGTCGATTGTCGCCCAGCGTGCCGAGTTGGAAACCGTGGTCCCCACCTCGCAAACGGTCGAGGATGACCCCCTCTTCGGCGAGTTGCAGGCCCTGCAGGCTCAATACCGCGTCGAGGCCGACGGCCTGATGACGCAGCTTGGTCCAAGGCATCGCAACGTGTTGGCCGTGATGGAGAGGATCAACAGCGTCGACCAAAAGATGAATAACCTCGATTCCGTGCGAGTGGCCAGCGAAGTGACGGGCACGAATCCCACGAACGAGCAGATTCGCGTGGAAGAAATCGCCGCCAAGGCCGAGGTCCAAGGACTGGTGGCCGAGAATATTTCGCTGGTCAATTCCACGCGGCTGGCCAAGGAACGGGTGATCTCGCCTCAAGTCGTCTCGCAGATGGACAGTCTCGAGATGCGGCTTGGCACCCTGAAACAGGATTACACCCACATTGCCGCCGCCCTCGAAGAAGCCCGCACGGCCGAACTGACCAATGTTGCCGAAGTGACCGTGCTGTTCAAGGCGACGCCGATTCACGAGCCGATCAAGCCGATCAAGATTTATCACGTCGCCCTGTCGGGTATCCTGGCCATGGCGATCGGATTGGCCACGATTTTCATCGTCGACTTCGGTCGGTCGATGTGGAATTCCCCGTTGGCGATTCTTTCCGAGCCGCCTCGCAGCGGAGCGTAGTTCGCGGGCTTGCCCGGGTTTCTGGCTACCAGCGGTTGTCGAGCACGGTCTTGTAGGCCGCGATCATTTTGTGGGCGGTCGCGTCCCAATTGTATTTGGCCGCGTTGGTGTATCCTTTTTCGATGAGATTGCCTCGTAGGTGCTCGTTGGTGAGGCACTTGTGGATTCCCGCCGCGATTTCCTCGACGCTCGTGGGATCAACGGGCACCGCGGCGTCGGCGACCACTTCCGGGACGGAAGTCACATTCGATGCCACCACCGGCGTGCCGCAGGCCTGCGCTTCCAGGGGCGTCAGGCCAAACCCTTCGGAAAGCGTGGGAAACACATAGGCATCGGCCCCGCTGTAGAGAAAGGGCAATTCCTCGTGCGGGCGTTGTCCCACGAAGACAATCCGCTCTTTGAGTCCCGACTTTTCAATCGATTCATCGAGTTCCGTCGCATCGAAGAGTTTTTCGCCCACGAGCACGAGTTTGTGCGGCAATTTCGCTTCGTGAATCACCTGGGCATAAGCTTCCACGAGTCGATGCACGTTTTTGCGTTTTGTCAGCGCGCCGATGAATAGGATGTAGGGCTCCTCGATTCGCAACCCTCGCAAGTAGGCGTCGAGTGCCGAGCGATCCGCAACGCGGCACATTTCTTCGCCAATGCCGGGGGGAGTGACGAAGATCCGCTCGGGATCGTAATGGAATTTTTCAACGACCTTTTGCTTGAGAAACTCGGTATAGCAAAAAACGGCCGACGAGCGGGGAATGCCGCGATTCAAGAGATACACCAGCCGCATCAACACCAGGGGCGGGTAGAGTTCGGGCTCGCTGTACTGGCTCCAGCAAGTCATCGTCATGACAAACCGCCCCGGCACGTACGGCGGGGGGACGAAACTGGCGTGCAGCAGGTCGACGGGGCGCCGTTTCATTTCCAGAGCGACCCCCACGGCAAGCCCCAGCCACTTGCCCGGCGGCATGATCGAACGGATACGAAAATTGCCGTTGGA
>JBGTEU010000382.1:0-1941 GCA_041747595.1 Bythopirellula sp. | reverse complement strand
AGCAGGGCATGCATGAGTGCTTTAAGCGTGGCCCGAGTCCCGATCACCCAGGCGGCAATCCGATTGATGCTGGCGTCGAAGAAATCGAGACCGATGTGCACGCGTTCCAGGTAGTCGCCGCGGACGACCTCCTGAGCGATTGCGTGCAGTTCATCGGTAAAGGTCACCACGTGATCGCTGTCCCATCGAACACCTCGACTCACGTGCAAGAGTAACTCGTCGATCCACTGCAAGGTCGATGAGATCTTGTCGGAAACAACCTCGGTGGGATGAAAATGACCCGTATCAAGGCACAGCAGTTTCTTATTGCGAATGGCATAGCCGAGATAGTACTCGTGCGAGCCAACCACATAGCTCTCCGAACCAATGCCAAATAACTTGCTTTCCACCGCGTCTCGATTGAACGTCGGATCGATGGCTGTCGCAAAAATCGCATCCAGAGATTGGGTGAGTCTCGCGCGCGGCCCTTTACGATCAATGGGCGTATCCTTGTAGCCGTCGGGGATCCAGAAGTTCGTGATGCAAGGCGAGCCCTGCGCCGCCCCCATGGCAGCGCCGATTTCCCGGCAGCGAATGCCATGCTCGATCCAAAATTGACGAATCCCCTCGTCTCGGTGAGAAAGCGTGAAACCGTCCGACGACTTCGGATGAGAGAAAAAGGTTGGATTGAAATCAAGCCCCAACTGACGCTCCCGCGCCCAATCGATCCAGCTTTGAAAATGCTCGGCCCGCAATTCGTCTCGACCCACTGCAACGCCACCCGTCTCCGCGTAGCTGGCATGGAGACTGAAGCGGTGGTTGCCTGGAATTAACGACAACGCCTGTTGAAAATCGGCTCGCAACTCGTCGGGCGTTCGCGCTTTACCAGGGTAGTTGCCCGTAACCGCAATTCCGCCGGTCAAATCGCCCTCGGGATTCTCAAAGCCGCCGACGTCGTCACCTTGCCAACATTGAATCGAAATGGGGATCTTTGCCAGCTTGGCGATCGCCTTCTCCGTGTCCACTCCTATCGAGGCAAATTGTTCACGGGCGAGTTCGTAGGCCTTGAATGATTTGGTCATAGCGTGACTCACAAATTGCGTTCGGAGGTAAGTTCGCTGAATTGAGCCCGCATGGGTTCCCAGTGGGGTTCACACGCGCCCTTCACGGTCGTTGGCGGAAACGAGCGTGCCACGACCTGCCGTAACTCCTGCAAATTTGAAAGCTCTCCGCATCCCCAAGCCTGCACGAGCACATTGCCGATGGCCGTGGCCTCGACGGGTCCCGCGATTACTGTTCGATCAATCGCAGAGGAGGTGAACTCATTGAGAAGCTGATTTTGCGCGCCTCCACCGATGAGATGCAAAACTTCAAATCCTCTTCCCAGGACAGTCTCTAGTTGGTTTAGCGTCTGAGCATAACACAAGGCTAAGCTCTCCAGGCAGCAGCGGATCACCTGTCCGATACTCTCTGGCGGCGGCTGAGATGTGTCGTTGGCAAATTGTCGCACTTTGTCTGCCATATTGCCCGGAAAGGCAAAGTTTGCCTGATTGGGATCGATGAGAGTGCGTCCAGGTTCTGCTGCGCGGGCCAATTCCACAAGTTGTGCAAAGTCGTATTCTTTCCCTTGCTGCCTTTGCTCGCGTCGTATTTCTTGCACGAGCCATAGGCCGGCAATATTCTTCAAGAATCGCGTCGTGCAATCGACGCCCCGTTCATTGGTAAAAGGCGCTTCCCGCGCTGCCTTGGTGTTGTTTGGGCTGTCCAACTCGGCGCCGAGCAAGGACCAGGTTCCGCTGGAAAGGTAGGCCCAGTCGCCTCCGGACGTGGCAGGAACGGCAGCCACCGCCGATGCGGTATCGTGCGCTGCCGGTGCAATCACCTTTAATTGTGTTGAAGCTCCCGTGACTTGGGCGACTTCGTCGCGAAGCGTACCCAGTTCAGTTCCTGGCTCGATCAGCC
>JBGTEU010000381.1:0-4015 GCA_041747595.1 Bythopirellula sp. | reverse complement strand
GCACGCTCATCGCCAAGGTTCCACAATTTCTTGCTTTCCTCACGACTGATCGGGCCGATCCTCCGCGATTGGCAGCAGCAAGGGGGAATTCGAAAGCGTGTCAAACGGCAAGCGATGTTGCTAGTTGTCTTCGCGTTAGCCGTATTCGCCTTTTTCTCGCCCCTATCGCCTGTGTGGCTGACGGTTGTCATTCTGCTGGGAATAGTCGGTCTGGGCGTAATTTGGTGTTTGCCCACAATTTCGTAGCGTTGTCACCGCAAGCCATTTCCCCCCTGACATTGCCTGGAACGACGATCTAAACTGGATGATTCCTCGCAAAACCCGTTCCCCGCTCCCTGACCCCTCATCCGACCACAATGACTCGCATCTTTCCCACGCTTGCGTCGCTTTCGATCGGTCTGTTTCTGGCGTCGATTGTGATCGGTCTGTTGATCGGCGACCTGTACAACAACCCGACCGAAGCAACCTTCCGTTGGCGGGGCGTCCATATGCTTACCGGTACGGCGGCGGCGCTGGCGGTGGTGTTTGTTCACAGCATCGTCGTGACTTACTTCATCGGCACGAGCCGCTGGTGCAAGGAAGTCACCGAGACCTATCGCCTCGATCCTAGCCCGTTGCGTCGGAGCACCCTGCTCAAGCGCCGCACGTTTCCCTGGTGTGTGATGGGGATGCTTGCCGTCGTGGCCGTGGGGGCCTTGGGGGCCGCGTCCGATCCGGGAACGGGTCGGCCCAATACCGCCGACATGGTGAACATCCATCTCGCCGCAGCCTTGGGGGGCCTCGCGTTCATCGGTTGGACCTATTTTCACGCGTGGCAAAACATCGCCGATAACCAGCTTGTGATTCAAGAGATCGTCGGCATGGTGCAGCGCATCCGCCGCGAGCGTGGCCTCGACGATGATCCGGTTCCCGACTCCGCGGCTGCTGAGGAGACGCGACGCACCCCGCACGAGACGGTCCCTTCGTAAGAGGGTGCCCTCAAGAATCGCGGGCTGCAGAGGCGATAAGATCGCTGTAAACGGCCCCCTTTTCTCGAGCGTTTGGCTCGTTTTTTCCGTGTTTGCCCGGGGACTCCCTGACAACCGGCTGTCGGGAATTATACTTAGAAGTTCGTAGCGGCCCCCTCGGCCGCGGCACCTAATGACTCGGCCCAAATAATGGCCCCGCAGAGAAGGTTTGCACGAGTATGTCCAAAGCCATGACGATCGCCGGTATGGTCGTCGCGGCCTTGGTGCTACTGGTGTTCGTACTCGATCTCGCGGTGGGGGTTCCTTTCGGCGCGACGCAGGCCTCGTATGCCATGCACATCGGCGCGATCATCGCCTCGGCTATCTTGGGCTACGTGAGCTTCTCGACCTTTCGCGAACAGAAGTAAGCGATATTCGCCAACTCCGAATTCCGATCGCGAAAACCGCAAGCGAGAGGCAAATCGACTTGCGGCACGTTTGACTGGCAGAGTGGTTGCCACACGTTCAACTGTACGGCAATCTTTACGCAAATTCTTTGCGGCATAGTGTTTGCATGCTTAGCTGATCAGCGCCAGCGGTCTATGCATGCCTCTCGAAAAGGAGTCCTACCAATGCCTGCCGAAACACTTTTACCGCCTGATCCCGACGCGGTCCCCCAAGCCCAAACAGATTTCCTGTCGAAAAACAACAACGCACCCGAAAAGATTCTTGTCACCGGCAGTAGCGGGCTCATCGGCTTCGCCGTTGTCGAGCGGTTTGAGCATTTGGGTTATGAAGTGATTGGCTTTGATCGCGAGGGGCCTCCTCATCCGCCGGATTCGGCCGATTGCATTGAGGTCGATATCAGTTCTGATTCGAGCGTTCGCGAAGGCCTGGAGAAAATGCGCAAAGACCACGGCGATAAACTAGCCTCTGTGATTCATCTGGCGGCGTATTACGATTTCTCCGGTGAACCGAGCCCCATGTACGACGAGGTCACCGTGCGTGGTACGGATCGTTTGCTGCATGGACTGCAGGATTTCCAGGTGGGGCAATTCGTTTTTTCCAGCACGATGTTGGTCCAGCAGCCGACCAAACCGGGAGTGAAGATCAACGAGGATTCGCCCATCGACGCGAATTGGGATTACCCGAGGTCGAAGATCGAGACCGAGACACTTATCCGGCACAAACACGGCAACATTCCTTATGTGCTCTTGCGGATTGCCGGCATCTACGATGAGATGGGCCACTCGATTCCGATCTCCAACCAAATTCAGCGGATCTTCGAGCGGCAAATCACCAGCCGCGTCTATCCCGGCGAGCTGTCGCACGGGCAAGCTTTCTTGCACTTGAACGATTTAATCCACGCGCTGGAGTTGCTCGTCCAGAAGCGGCAGGAGCTGCCTCCGGAGTTGACTCTGTTACTCGCCGAGCCAGAAGCAATGAGCTACGACGAGTTGCAACGGGCGTTGGGTTGGCTCATTCACCGCGAGGAGTGGGAGACCCATGAGATTCCCAAGGCGATGGCAAAGACGGGGGCATGGTTGCAAGACAAAGTGCCGATGATGGAAGAGCCGTTTATCAAGCCGTGGATGATCGACTTGGCGGACGAACATTATGAAGTCGACATCAGCCGCGCACGGAAACTCTTGGATTGGCGGCCACGGCATTCCTTGCGAGATGTCTTGCCGGAAATGATTGACGCCCTCCGCGAGGATCCGCACGGCTGGTACAAGGCAAATAAACTCACGCCGCCGAACGATTTGGCGGAAAACGCGGAATTGATCGGTAAAGGAAGCGCATGAGGGATGCGCACGCGAATGCCGAGGTAAGCACGCCGCTTTGGCCGCAGATGGCGAATGTCGTGCTGGGGGTTTGGCTGGCAAGCGCGGCGTTGACCTTTCACCCCCATCCGTCGACGTTGCTGTGGAGCGATCTCCTCTGTGGCACGCTGATTGTCGGCTTTAGCTGTGCGGCAACACGATTTTGGTGGGCCCCGTGGGCGGTGGGTGCCATCGGATTGTGGCTGATGTGTGCCCCCTTAGTCTTTTGGGCCCCCACTGCCGCGGCGTATGGCACCGATACGTTGATTGGCACGATGGTGATTGTGTTCGCCTTGTTGATTCCGGGCAGTTCGGCTGCGCGGGACTTACCAGGCACGACGGTGCCTCCGGGCTGGACTTATAATCCGTCGGCGTGGTCGCAGCGAGTCTTAATTATTGCTTGTGCGTTGCTGCAGTTTTTCATCGCCCGCTACATGGCCGCGTTTCAACTGGGCCATACGACGGAAGTTTGGGATCCCGTGTTCGGCGACGGCACGCGGAACGTGCTTGAGTCGGAGGTCTCGAAATCTTTTCCGGTCTCCGATGCCGGGCTGGGGGCGGTCACCTATTTAGCGGAAGCACTCACGGGGTTTCTCGGCGGCACGCGACGATGGCGAACCATGCCGTGGGTCGTGGTGTTGTTCAGCATCATGATCGTGCCGGTCGGCGTGGTGAGCATCGTGCTTATTGTGCTTCAGCCCGTGGCCGTGGGGGCCTGGTGTGCCTTGTGCCTCGTGACGGCAGGAATCACGGTGGTGATGATCGGCCCGGCCGTGGACGAAGTTCTCGCGACCGGACAGTTCTTGTTGCATTCCCGGCGCGAAGGAAAATCGGTATGGAAGGCTTTCTGGAAGGGTGGGTCCTGGGACGAGCCGGCCCATGAATCACGTTCGGAGGAAAAGCGTTCTCTCTTGCGAGACCTCGCGGGAGGGATGGAACTTCTCACGATTCCGTGGAATGTGGCCGTGTGCGCGGCGCTCGGGCTATGGCTGATGGCGTCTCCGGCGGTACTCGAAAGCAGCGGAGCGGCCGCGAATAATGCTCACCTAGTGGGTGCTCTGGTGACCACTTTTGCCGTGATTGGATTTAGCGAGGCGGGGCGGGGGGCTCGGCTTGTGAATCTGTTGTTTGGCGCGTGGCTGCTGATCGCGCCGAACTTTCTCGATGGCGTGACACCGGCGAGTTGGTGGAACGACATGGCGATCGGAGCGGCCATTATTTTGCTAAGTATGCGTCGCGGCCGCA
>JBGTEU010000380.1:0-2257 GCA_041747595.1 Bythopirellula sp. | reverse complement strand
CGACTTGCTCTTGGGTTGGGACACCGACCAATTCCCGACGGACATTTACGTCACTACGCAGTGCATGTACGCGATTCTCAAGCATGGTGGTCTGAGCACAGGTGGCGTGAACTTCGACGCCAAGGTCCGCCGCGAGAGTTTCGAGCCCATCGACTTGTTCTATGCCCACATCGGCGGCATGGACGCTTTTGCGCGGGGGTTGAAGATTGCCTCCGCAATGCGGGCCGACGGCAAACTCGAAGGGCTGCTCCAAGAGCGTTACGCCAGTTGGGACAGCGGCTTGGGTGCCGAGATCGAGGCAGGCAAGCATTCTTTCGGCTCGCTCGAGAAAATCATGCTCGAAAAGGGTGATATCAGCGGCAACCGCAGCGGTCGTCAGGAGATGATCGAGAATCTGATCAACACGTATCTGTGATTGAAGGAAAAAACTGGCACTGCGGCGGATATTAGTGCGAGCCCGGGGTCGAAACTTTGTGCCACGCAAGGTCGCAGTGCTTCCTGTTGCCGCATGCGATCTAGCGACTCTCTATCTTCCTTGTCGGTGAGATTAGCGGCGTGTCATGGGACTTGGCGAAGGCCCGTTCTAAAAGGCTCGGTTAATTGAGATGTTGAATGATCCCGGAGCTATCGACTAGGCGCGCCGAGATAGTGAGGCAGAGTGGCAGGAGATTAACCATTAAGCCTGACTGCCAGCAGTAGCCGACATTTGGTCGAAACCGTCGAACCGCTATAATTGCCCGTGCTCTTCTGCATAGACCATTAAGGATGTCTCGACGATGCGTTTGCTCACTACCTGCTTATTGTTGTTCGCGCTGCTTCTGAATTGTGCGCGTGCCGCGGAAGTTTTTCCTGCCGTCAAATATGGCAAGGGTGAACTGCGCTACATCGATTCAATTCCTGTTGCGATTCTCGCTGGTTCTCCAGAGGAAATTGGCACGCAGCATGCAGCGCTTTTGGCCAAACCGGGTGTGGAGGTGCTGGCGTTTCCTAAGCGAATGTTCACAGAAATCGGCATCGGCTTCTTCTATCCGCTAGCTGCGCAGGCGGGCAAGACCCTCATGTTGAACGCCCCCGAGCGCTACCAACAGGAAGTCGCCGCGACAAACAAACAAGCGCAGCTTGAGCCTGAGGTACTGGCCGTCGGCAACACGCTCCTCGAATTGCGGCGAATCGGTTGCTCGGCGCTGATTGTCGAAGGAACCAGGAGCGCCACTGGCGGGCCATTGTTTGGCCGTAATTTCGATTTTCCGGCATTCGGACTCCTGGATCGCTACGGCGTAGTCACGGTGACGCGACCCGAAGGACGACACGCATTTGTCTCGGTCGGTTTCCCCGGCCTCATCGGCGTGCTTTCCGGCATGAACGACGCGGGTCTGTGCCTAGGTACGCTGGACGTTGAAGAAGCGGCCGATGGTTCTCGCCGTTTTGATCCCTCCGGCGTACCACTCGCACTCGTATTCCGACAAATCTTGGAGGAATGCACGACCGTGGCCGAGGCCGAGGCGCTGCTCAAGCGCACGCACGCCACGACCCAGACGAATCTGGCCGTGTGCGACCGCGAGCGCGGCGTTATTTTCGAGATTACCCCCAAGCAAGTCGCGCGGCGCGATGCCCAGGACGCGTTGCTGCCCTGCACGAATCACTTCCGCATGCCGGGACTTACGGTGAATGAACAGTGCTGGCGGTACGATCGTTTGCAAGCCGCCGATGCAAAGCCTGCTCTTGGCGTGGCCGACATTCAGCGGGCATTGCATCATGCGAATCAGGGCGAGCTCACCTTGCAGACCATGGTTTTTGAACCGCGTGAGCTAGTATTGCATCTCTCGCTTGGCACGCCCCCCAGTTCCGCGCACCAAATGCACAGACTGGAACTGCGAGAGTTGCTCTCGCCCAGCAAATAAGCCCTTCGTGCTTTCTTGGCGTGTAAGAGTTTGCGGCCTGGGTGTTCTGGCAAAGAGTTTTAAATGACGCCGTGCGGAACAATTTTATTGAACGTCCGGCCAAAAAACGGCGATTTTCAATTGAAGTGCTCGCCGTTCTCTTCCTCGCTCTCGCAGGACTCGCCGTGGCTACTCCCGACCCATCGAAGTTGACTGCTATCATTCGCACATTTGAGCGGCCGAAGGCCCTGAATCGGCTTGTCAAAAGCATTCGCCGCCTGCATCCCGAGATGAAGATTCTGGTGGCCGACGACGGCATCGAGGCCACGTCTTGCAAGCAGGCCGATTACTTCCGGCTTCCCAGCGAGAAAGGACAA
>JBGTEU010000379.1:0-5044 GCA_041747595.1 Bythopirellula sp. | reverse complement strand
CACACGAGCTTAATACCCGCGATGGCCAAGGCGGCGATCGCGGCGGGTGCCGACGGGCTGATCATCGAAGTCCATCCCAACCCCGACAAGGCAATGAGCGACGGCTACCAATCGCTCAACTTCGCGCAGTTCGAAGAAATGATGACCGGCTGCCGACGAATTGCCGACGCGGTGGATCGAGTTTTGGGCGCGGCGGTGGCGGTGTAGGTAGTCATAATACGAGCGGTAAGGCAAATATGAACTATGGTGGTATAATTTCAAACTGAACTCACTGTATCATACCGAGGTCAGATAATTGGCATATGCTATAGAATACGCGCCAGAGGTCGAAGAGCATTTGCGAGTACTGACGGTCCGACAACGTACAATTGTATTCGACTCCATTGACGCACAGCTCATTCACGTACCTCACGTAGAAACTCGGAATCGAAAGCCTATGCGGCCCAATCCCATAGCACCATGGGAATTGCGAGTTCAGAATATGCGAGTGTATTACGATGTTGAGAATGAGCCAGAACAGCGAGTCATAATTTTGGCTGTAGGAGTCAAGGATCACAAATCGAATCATGATTGGTGGCAAGGAGATCGAACTATGAAAATCGTCGAATCCGTCGATGCCAGTGGCACGTTGGCTGATTACGCTGCGCAGATCGGAGCTGGGCCCGTGATAGTGACAAGTCAAGGTCGTCCCGTGGCGGCGCTTGTGGCGATTGAAAATGCCGACCTCGAGACAGTCACTCTCAGTACCAACGCCCAGTTTATAGAACTAATTGAGCGATCGAGGACGAGCATGCGGAATGGTGGCACAATCTCCAGCGAGGACATGCGCAAGAAATTTGGTTGAGGTCGCGAAACCGCAAGCGGTTATTGACGGTTATTGGCGGCGCTGGCGCGGACGTAGGTGAGATTGTTCACCGGGTCGTGGATCACGGTGGCACCGGCGGAATCGCCTTGCCATGTGCCCGCCGGGTAGATTTCGAGTTGCGGTTCGGTTTCGATCCGTGCGCGGGAGGTGATTTGGATCGCGCCCCCGGGGGCGGGCCGCCAGCCGAGGCCCAGCGGTGCGAGGACCGTGTCGAGTGCGTCCTGCCACGGTTCGTTGGTGATCGCGCACGTGATGTGTGAATCGGGCCAGAGCTTTACCGTGGCGAGGGAGGGCCAATCCACGAAGATCGGCAGCCCCGCCTCGCCCTGCCAATAGTGGAAGACCTCGGCGAGGGGCGTCTCGTGCGAAAACGTAAACGTAGCCGGTGCCGTGAGCCGATCGGCGATGCCCACTCTGTAAGGTTTCGCGGAGAGCAAGCGTTCGGGATAACGGCTCCGCAGCGGCATGTCCTTGGCGAGCCGAATGCGTTCGAGAAAGAACAGGACTTGATACTGCACGGATTGGGTTTGCTCGATCCGCAACGATTTTTCGCTCGCCGTGATCTGGCCCTCACCCCCGGCGGTTTGCCACGATTCGCACGCGATCAATTTTTCGATCCAATCGGCGAATTGTGCCGAGGTGGTTTGACTCCCCAGTAAATCGTCGATGGGGTAGTCGATGCCGCGAACCTTGGCGGCGTCTTGGCGAACGATCACGATTTGCGGGCCCAAGGTGGTCGCTTCCAGGCGGAGCGGCGTGAGCACCTTGGCGAGCGCGTCGGCGAGACTCGTGGCCTTCACATCAAGCGACACGGTGCGGCCGGGAGTTATGCCGGCCATCAGCAGTTGCTCGGGAGTCACGCTCACCGGCACGCCGGCGAGTTGGCTCACGAGGGTGAGAAAATTTAAGAGGGGCATTTCTTTCACGGTCAGCGCGGGGAGAACCCGTTTGAGCTGTGTTTCCGCGGAGCGGCTTCCGCTCACGCCACCAGCTTCTTGATTGAGTTTCACCACGCGGGCGAGCGGCGAACCCGCGGACGGCTCGGTTCCGTCGGGCGCGGGTTCATTGGCTTCGGGTTCCGCAGCATCGGCACCCGCTTCGGTCACCGTCGAGAGATCGAGTTGCTCGGGATCGAGCGCGAGCGGGTCGAACTTGCGAGCGAGGCGCGGCTCATCGGCGGCACCGATCACGAGTCTTGGCGCGGGCTCGGTTGTTGGCTTTTCTGCTGGGGGTTCTACTGTGGGCGTGACGGGTGCTTCTGCGACGGACTTTTCTGTGACTGGTTCCGCAGCAGGTTCCTCAATCGGTCCCAACAACGACGGCTCGGCCGGTATGGGCTCGATGGCAAAGGGATTGTCGTCGACAGGGTTTTCGTCGACAAGGTTTTCGTTTGTGGCAATGATGCCGGGACTCTTTTTCTGGTCGGCTGGTTCTTCCGTCGACTCGGTGCCTGTTTCAGTGACGGGTGGTGCGGACTCTGTTTCTTCGGCCGGGGTTGTGATCGTCGGCGAAGCGACGGCGGCATGCTCGTTGGCATCGCCGGCCCGTAACACCAAAAACGTCCCGGTGAGTGCGGCCCCGATCACAAAACTTGCGACCGACCAGATCAGAAACTTTGTGCTCGACGCCGTGCCGGCTTCCAGAACACTTGCGACATGGGTGACGGGGGCAGGCTGCGCCACCTCGGCCGTGAGTTGTTCCGCAACCTCTTCCACCGGATCTTCAAAATAGGGTTGCGTGATAAGCGGTGGCGTCGCAGCGACAGCAGGAGCGGCGGAAGCCGAGGCCGCGGGGAGTTCGATGTGCACCATGCTGTTGCATTTGGGGCAACCGACGATTTGCCCGATGAGCGCAGCGTTACGGACTGACAGGCTCGCCTGACAGGTGACGCAGGTGACTTTGAAAAGTTCCGCGCTCGCCATTGCAGTCTGTTCGCGTGGTGGATGACTAGGCAGGTTAGACCCAAGGACTGCAATCCCTGGGCTTTGATACAGTATAACGGCTATGGTTCTGGAACGCGAAAAACTTCCGGCAATTCCTCGCCGCGCTCTTTGGCCGCCGTGCGTGTCGTCACAATGACGGCGTCGGGTTGATTTGCTTGGGATTGGCGTATCAGGTACACCAATTTCTGTCGAGGGTCGGCGGGGCCGGTCGCCGTGCGGTCGGGATTCGCCCGGCGGAGCACCTCGACGAGGATCTCGCTCCCCGGCCGATCGCCGAGGTCGAGCGACAGCGTTTGGTTCTTTGTGATACCCTCCAATTGTAGGTCACGGCCGGCGATTTGAATCGGGATTTTCAGGTCGACGGCGAGCATTTCCAGAGCTTTTTCGAGAGTTTCTTTGGGGAATGCGAGCGTGGTCACTTGATTGAGCCGGTCGGCAACGGAGGCAGTTGGTTGGATTGCGAGATGGGAGGTTTTGTCGCTAAGCCGCAAGCGGCTCGCCATCATTAGGTTGTGGCCGGCTTGGATAGGGAGATAGCAGCGCGCAAGCGCGACGCCACCTTCGTGCGACGTACGGGTGTAGTCACTTAGGGTTTTGAGCATCGCGGGCAAGCGCTCTTCGACGGCCTTGCCGTAGGGGTGCGGCGGAGCGGAGGCCAACGACGCGGCCATTCGTTCTTCGGCGGACTTAAGTTGCTCGGCGAATTTGGCAGTGAACCGATGCGCGGGAGCATTCTGCACGATCGTGGCGGCGAGCTCGCAGAAAAAATGTTCGTGCCAATCCCAGCTCAGCAACACCGCCCCCGCATTGTCGGGAACGACCGCATGAAATGCCGCCGGCAAGGAATCGCCGCCGTCGAGAAAAAGTTCGCTCCCCTCGGTGTCGAGAAACTTCGCTGGCATCAAAAGCGTGACCGTGCGGTCGGCGTCGGTGCGCGAGAGCAGTCTTTCCACATCACGCGCCAGATGGGCCGGGTTGTCACCTTGCTGCGTTAATTCTTGCAGCCGAGCGCGGGGGCAAGAAACGAGCACCCTCCCCTGCCCCGCGTTTGGAAAAAAGATTTCGCGACTTTCGTCTGTGGAACGTTTTGCAGTTTCCTCCGCCGGCAGTGGTTCCACCAGCATCGCCCGTAGCGTGCATTGCCAGGCGTCGTCTTCACGATGGAGCGCGACCAACAAGGTTTCGATGTCGGCGAGTTTTCTGCCGGTGAGGGCGACGATTTGCTCGACGGCCCGGTCTCCCCACGGCCCCATCGCGGCGACCACTCTTTCGCCTTCCCCGTGAGCCATTAACTCCGCGGGGCGGAGATGTAGAATCACCTGCGTGCCGAGCGGCACGTATTCGAGCGTGATCGGCATTCCTGAGGTGGGCGAGATCCACTGGAGTTGCGATTCATCGACTGGCGCTGCATGGATAGCCGGTTCGACTTGTGTGACGAGTGGTACTTTGGTGGAAGTCTCTGATGAAAACTTTCGTTTCATTAGCGAGGGGAGCATCACTATGACGCATGCCAAGAACACGAGTCCGACGAGAGCGATTACCCAAAGGGCCCAGCGTCGCCGCTTTTTTCTTGGGGGTTCTTGGTTGGTCGAGGTGTCGATCTTGATAGGGCTGTCCGTCACAATAGTTTCATCCGATATTTTGAGCGGAAAACCAACGTCATATTGCCTAGCACGGTAATGCGAACAGCGGCCGATGGCGAGCGGTGCTAAGCTTGCATACCGCTTGTTGCTTGTGCCGGGCGTCGTCTCCCTTTATTATCCACGTTTCCCGCACATAGTTCTAGAACACTCCGGCGGCTCGCACAGACCATGAAATCTTTTGAAGCGGTTCAGCATTATTTCGATCGAGCGGCCGATCAATTGGCCCTCACCAGCAACATGCGCACGCTGCTCATGACCCCCAAGCGGGAAGTTCAAGTCCAGGTGGCCGTCGAAATGGATAGCGGCGAGTTGCATACGTTCATCGGCTATCGCGTGCAGCACGACGATTCGCGGGGGCCAATGAAAGGGGGGCTACGCTACCACCACGAAGTGGACCTCGACGAAGTGCGGAGCCTCGCGGCACTCATGACGTGGAAGACGGCCGTTGTGAATATCCCCTACGGCGGAGCGAAAGGCGGCATTGCCGTTGATGTGCGGAAGCTGAGTCATCGCGAGCGGGAACGAATCACACGCAAGTTTGTCGACGGGATCCACGACATCATCGGCGCCGATGTCGACATCCCTGCCCCCGA
>JBGTEU010000378.1:0-4716 GCA_041747595.1 Bythopirellula sp. | reverse complement strand
TACGCACGTTCTTGCTGACGTTCTCGCGGGCTTCCTTGGCATGCGCGGCTGCGTGGGGGTCGATGCTACTTTGCGCGGTGGGGTTGTCGACCAAACTTACGAGCACAAACGCCAGTGCCGTGGTCACCAGAGGTAACCATTTTTTGCGAGGGAGGGTGATACCAAATCGCGAGCCGACTTCGATCCGCTGAATCGCGCGGGCCGCGTCGTTCAGCAAAGCTTGACCTGCGGGAGAGGCGGCATCCTCTGTCGTAAGCGCCATGCTGCTCGAAACACGTTCCCGCAGGGCAAAGCGGCTGTCGAGTTCCACGGCGGCGTCGAGCGTGCTAAATCCTCGAACAATCGTCCAGACGAGCGCCGTGAGTGTTCCGACGCCGAGTCCCGCAACGGCGCACCACAGCGTCCATTGCAGGGGAAGCTGCGGAATGGCGACAAGCTTCGGCAATCCCATTGCCACTAGGGCAATTGTGAGTGACACGAACAAGCAACCCAGCAGCCGATTCAAGAACAATTCGAGCCACAGCCGACGCCGGGCGCGGGAAACTTGGGCGAGAATCTGATCCATAGCCGCCTCGGAGCTTAAGATTGGTCGCGGAACTTGCTTCTATTCTATCGCTGGGCGGTTGGGGAGTCACGCTCTTAAGAAATCACGATTAATACCGCTGGCCGATTGCGGTAAGATATGGAGATTCATCAGCCGGATCGCAACGCGCTCCGGGAACTACCGGATCGCGTTGCGATCCGGCTGAGGGCGATTCTGGCCTAGGAGATACGCTATGTCCGATAAACCCCTCCCCTCGCCCGCGGATCGCCCTAGTGCCGACGTCGTGCTCTACGACGGCCATTGCCGGTTTTGCACTCAAGGGGTTAAGAATCTGCTGTTCTGGGACTGCCAGGGCAAACTCTCGTATTTGTCGTTGCATGACCCGGAGGTGAGTCGCCGCTGGCCCGACATCTCGCACGATCGGCTCATGAAAGAGATGTGCATCATCGACACCAAGGCGAACCGCTATTGGGGCCCCGAGGCGGTCCGCTATCTCACGCGCCGCCTGCGGCGACTCTGGTGGGCGGCGCCGTTCGCCTACTTTCCCGGCAGCATGCTCCTTTGGCGGCCGTTGTACCGCTTCATTGCCAAGAACCGTTACCGCTTTCTCGGCAAGACATGCGACGAAGGCGGCACCTGCAGTTTGCATCGCTAACTGCGATTATTGAAACCCGTGTTCGCGGGCGGGGAACTCACCGCTGCGGACTTCATCTCGGAAATTGCGCACGGCGCTGGTGACGGTGTTTTGCAGGTCGGCGTATTGTTTCACAAATTTGGGCATGTAGTCGCTCGCTAGTCCCAAGATGTCGTGCAGCACCAGCACTTGGCCGTCGCACGCTGGACCTGCTCCGATACCGATCGTGGGGATTGAGACTTTTTCGGTGATTCGCGCGGCGATCTCCGAGGGGATGCACTCGAGCACAATCGCAAAGGCTCCCGCTTCGGCCGCCGCCCGGGCATCGTGCAGCAAGGCCGCTTCGTCGCGCTGTACGCGATAGCCGCCGAGTTGATGCACGCTCTGCGGGCGCAAGCCGCTATGGGCCATCACGGGGATTCCCGCAGACACGAGCGCGTGAATCGTATCGGCCTGATCGGCACCCCCTTCGAGCTTCACGGCCTGGCAGCGCGCTTCCTTGAGAATCCGTCCCGCGTTCTCGATCGCCTTGTGAGTGCCCAGATGGTAACTGGGGAACGGCATGTCGACGATGACCAGCGCGTTCTCCACCGCGCGACCCACCATCTCGGCGTGATAAATCATTTCGTCGAGCGTCACCGGCAGCGTGCTGTCGTGCCCTTGGACGACCATCGACATGCTGTCTCCCACGAGTACCGCTTCGACACCCGCCTGATCCACGAGCCGCGCGAAAGGAAAATCGTAGGCCGTCACCATCGTGATCTTTTGGCCCGAGCCCTTAATCGCAGCAAATTTGGGAGCCGTCATGCGGCTCTTGCGTCGAGCAGGTTTATCATGCGAATCCTTGGTGGCCATGAATGCAGGCTAACTCACCACGCACGCGGAAGATAGGGGTGGTGCCACGACTGCTAAAATAGCCGCGGCCATTCCCTCAGGGGGACCACATTGCCAAAATAAGGTTCATGTCCGCGACAGAAAGCATACCGAACTATTCAGCCAGCCCCGTGAATGTGGCCAACCGACTTACGCGGATTGCCGCTTCGATGCCGCTTGCAGTTGCAATTGCTTGCCCCGGCCGGGGCGACGTGGCGGGGCGGAACAGCTATGCCACCTGCACGTTCGCGGAGCTGGATCGCGATGCCTCGGCATTAGCACGGGGGCTTATCGATTTAGGCGTCAAGCCCGGCATGCGGCTGGTGCTTTTGGTGAAACCGGGGATCGAATTTGTAAAGCTCGTGTTTGCGCTCTTACGCACCGGGGCAACTGCCGTATTGATCGACTCCGGCATGGGGAAACGCCATCTGATCGATTGCCTCGCCGCGGTCGAGCCCCAAGGGTTTGTGGCGATCAGCGTGGCACAGGCCATGCGGGTGTTTTTTCGTCGACGTTTTCCTCAAGCAAAACTCAACATTACGGTGGGGCGCCGTTGGTTTTGGGGAGGCATGACTTACAGCGAGCTACTCAAAAGAGGGCAACACTCACAAACCCGTTTTCCGCAAACGGAATCGCAGGATCACGCCGCGATCATATTCACCAGTGGCAGCACGGGTCCGCCCAAGGGGGTGCTCTACAAGCACCAAATGTTTGAAACCCAGGTCGCCGAGATTCAGCGGGAATACGATCTCCAGCCCGGCGGTGCCGATCTGGCCTGCTTTGCTTTGTTTGGACTCTTCAATGCGGCGCTGGGGATCACGACCGTTTTTCCGCGGATGGATTTCTCGCGTCCCGCGGCGGCAGATCCTCGCAAGCTGCTCGAGGCGGCGAGTGATTGGCAAGTCACGCAGGCGTTCGCCTCGCCGGCCGTGTGGAATAAGCTAAGCCGTTATTGTGAAACGCATGGCGAGCAAATTCCGACGCTGCGCAAGATTTTTTCCTGCGGGGCCCCCGTGTCGGCGGCAATCTTGCGACGGACGCTTTCCTGCGCGGATGCGTTTGCCGAGATGCACACCCCTTACGGTGCGACCGAGAGTTTGCCCGTCGCCACGATCGCAGCGAGCGAAGTTCTCGGCGAAACCGCAAGCGAGACGGCGAGCGGAGCGGGGGTTTGCGTCGGTCGGAGATTTGGATCGATGGACTGGAAGATCATTCGCATCAGCGACGAGCCGATTGAAAACATCAGCGACGTGGAGGAACTACCGCCAGGTGAGATTGGCGAGCTCATCGTTCGTGGTCCGCAAGTTTCACCCGCTTACATCACGGGTGATTCGCAGAAACATAACGCACTCGCAAAAATTACAGATGGTGATGCGTATTGGCACCGGATGGGCGACGTCGGTTATCTCGATGACCAAGGAAGATTTTGGTACTGCGGACGGAAGAATCATCGAATCGAGACCACGGGCGGCACGATTTTCTCGGTACCCTGTGAAGAGATCTTCAATACGCACCCCGCTGTCGCTAAGTCGGCGTTGGTGGGAATTGGACCAGCGGGGAACCAAGAGCCCGTAGTCGTCATTGAACTTTTTCCTGCGGAAGGCAAGAAGGTCGCATCTTGGCCAGAAGTTCGCCGAGAATTGATCGAAATTGCCAAGCGGCATTCACAAACCGCTGCGATGAGTTCTTTCCTGCATCACAAGAAGCTTCCCGTCGACGTGCGACACAATTCGAAAATCAATCGCGAAGAGCTAGCGGAATGGGCGACAAAGCAATTGGCGCAACACAAGTCATCCTGAACCATCCTAGCCGCAGGCGGTAGCCGGCGGTTGCACTTTATTCACCGCCGGCTATTGCCTGCGGCTAGCACGGCATGAAAGCTTTAGTCACTGGCGGCGGAGGATTTCTGGGACGGGCCATCGTCGAGCAGCTCCGCGCGCGGGGCGATCGGGTCCGCAGCTTGGGCCGTGGTGAATATCCGGAACTCACATCGCTCGGCGTGGAAGTCATCCGCGGCGACATTCGCGATGCGGCGACGGTGAACTCGGCTTGTGTGGGAATCGACTGCGTGTTTCACGCCGCGGCGATTGCCGGCATAGGCGGGCCGTGGTCCCGGTTTTATCAAGTAAACGTCGTCGGCACTCAGAACGTGATCGATGCGTGCCGAGTGCAGCACGTGCCGCATTTGGTTTACACGAGCAGCCCCAGCGTAACGTTTGCGGGGCGAGATCAATGCGGCGTGAATGAACAGCAAGCCCTCCCCGATTTGACGTGGCTGAGCGCGAATCGCTGTCATTATTCGCATAGTAAAGCGCTTGCGGAGGCGGCCATCCTCACGGCGAGTAACGACGAGCTTGCCACCTGTGCGCTGCGGCCCCATTTGATTTGGGGCCCCGATGACCCGCAGTTGACGGCCCGTATCCTCGTGCGCGGCAGGACGGGGCGCTTGCGCCTGGTGGGCGACGGTTTGAAGAAGATCGATTCGGTGTACATCGATAACGCGGTGGATGCCCATCTGCTCGCGCTCGACCGCCTGGCCCCGGGTGCCCCCTGCGCCGGGAAGGCCTACTTCATCACCCAGGGCGAACCGATGCCGCAGCGTGACCTGATCAACGGCATCCTGCGGGCGGGCAACTTGCCGCCGTGCACGCGATCGATTTCTCGA
>JBGTEU010000377.1:0-1984 GCA_041747595.1 Bythopirellula sp. | reverse complement strand
GCGCGAACGCTGGAACAACAGGACTGGTCGGACCTCTTTAATCCAAACGCCGCGCGCAGCGGCTTGCCACATTTCGGCGACGCCAATCACGTCGCCGCGAAAATTTCTATTGAATGAATCAACTTCCACCCGAAACGTCGGTGGCAGTTCACCCGTGGTAAACGGATGTACCACTCGCCGAGCTTGCTCACCGCGCCAAAAGATCTCGCACGAACGAGGCTGGTTCGGAGACGATTCCAAAACCCGCGCACGATCTCGTGCGGAATGGCCGTGATTTACACAGCGGGCGGAGCGCGGGAACGAAGGCCAAAATGGCGTGGCGCTGGATAGAATTCCGCCGTGACGATAGGCCGAGCCAGTACGAGCTGCTCACGGGCCGGAAGAATGTCTTGGAATGCGTTATTCTGAGCCTGACCGAGAACGTGACAGACCGCACACGACGAGGAATCGTGCGGCTGGTTGTCGCTATGCGAGTTCTCAGGTTGCGGATCGGGATGCTGGCAGGCAAGTTCCCCATGCCATAAGTCGGCATGAACATGCAACAAGTCCGCTGGACTTTCGCATTGAGTGAAATCGCAGCAAGCATCGACGGCGCTTGAGCACTGCCACAAATGGAGCGCCTGCCCGGCTACACCAAAGGTGGCGTAGGCCAGCAGCACCGAGACGGTAACGATCTGTCGGGCAGAGCGCATGAGAGAGCGACTTTATGTTTTGCGAACAACTTCACGAGCCCGACCAGTCGTGTTGTGTAAGAGTATGGTTGCTACGATCGGAATGGTCAAGAGGTTCAAAACTCGCGCGGCGAAAAAGCTGAGGCACAGGAACGATCGTTGAGTGCTAATGGGACCTGTTGCACGGATTGGCATAACAGGCTAGCAATTTCTGTACGCAATCGTATTGCCCGCGTGCTCAGGTATCTCTCCATAATCCAGTGTCGTCTTAACGCATGAATGAAGTCGTGAACATCGCCGCCTACAAGTTCGCTCCGTTGGATGATCTGAAGGAGGTGCGTCGGCGATTACGCAAACGCTGTGTTCGCTGGGGGGTGATGGGGACGATCTTGCTCAGCACCGAGGGCATCAATCTGTTTGTGGCGGGCAGTCGGCGGGCGATCGATCGATTATTGGACGAAGTTCGCGCACTGCCGGGACTCGGCGATCTGCCCGTGAAGGAAAGTTACAGCGAACACCAACCGTTCAATCGCATGTTGGTCCGGATCAAGCAGGAGATCATCGCGTTTGGAGTGCCGGGGATTGAGCCTGCCAAGTCGCCTGCGCCGAAGTTGCCGCCCGGCGAACTTAAGCAATGGCTCGACGAGGGCCGTCCCGTCACGCTGCTCGACACGCGCAACGATTATGAAATCAAGCTGGGAACGTTTCGTCACGCCGTGCCGATTGGCGTCGGACACTTTCGTGATTTTCCCGCTGCCGTCGAGAAGCTCCCGGCGGAACTTAAGGAACAGCCAATCGTCATGTTCTGCACGGGCGGCATACGTTGCGAGAAGGCGGGGCCTTTCATGCAACGACAAGGCTTTCAGAATATCTTCCAGTTGGACGGTGGGATTCTGAAATACTTTGAGGAGTGCGGTGCCGCGCACTATGAGGGCGATTGCTTTGTCTTCGATCAGCGGGTTGCTGTCGATGCGCAGTTGCGTGAGACCGACGCGACCCAATGTTTTGTCTGTCAACAACCGCTGACGGTCGAGGAACAACAGTCCGCCAAATACATTCCCAGCGAGTCGTGTCCGTACTGCTACAAAGAACCCGAGGAACGGTTGAGCATCACGATCGCGCAGCGTCATCAGGCGATACAGCGGGTGACGACGCCGCTTCCTGGTAGCCAATCCTACGAGAATCAACGTCCCATCAAGGTCCCCCAGCGATTCGACGGCTATCGCTTGTTGGAGTTTTTGTGTGCGTGCCTGCCCCACGTGCCGCGCGAGCAATGGCAGGCGGTGTTTGATGCCGGACAAATGGTCAATAAC
>JBGTEU010000376.1:0-4542 GCA_041747595.1 Bythopirellula sp. | reverse complement strand
GGCGTGCGAATTGGGTTTGGCGATAATTACAAACTCGGCTCCTGGACGCCGCTGGTGGTGGAACTCACCGGGGGAACACAACCTCTCGTGGGAATCGTGACCGTGACGGTCCCCGACGGAGATGGCGTGCCGACAACAGTCGCGACTCCAGAGAGTCGACCGATTTCACTTGAGCCGGGCAAGAAATCGACGGCGCGGTTGTTTGTCCGCGTGGGTCAAAATTACAGTTCGCTGCAGGCGAAATTTCTCGCTGCCGACGGCAAGGTCGCGGCGAGCCGCGTGTTCTATACCGGGCTGACGGCAAATGCCGAGACGCTGCCCGCCGTGCTCTCGGCCACGAATCGGTTGGTGGTAGAATTCGGCCCTCCGATCGGACTTGGTGAACTGACCGCCAGCGAAAATCAATACGAGCTTTCGCAAACTCGCACGGCCCGCGTCGACAACGCCGTCGATCTCCCCACCGAGTGGTACGGCTACGAAGGGGTCGACATGGTGGTGCTCACCACGTCGCGTCCCGATTTGTATCGGCCCCTCGCGCAGAACCCGGCGCGGGTCACCGCGCTCCGCCATTGGGTGGAGATGGGGGGCAAGCTCGTGATTTTCTGCGGCTCCGAGGCCGACGCGCTTTTAGTGGAAGGGGGACCCCTGGCCGAGTTGATTCCCGGCAGATATACCGAGTCGATCACCATCGAGCAATCGCAGTCGATTGAAGCCTACAGCGGCTCAGAGAATTCGATCACCCCCTCGCGGCGTGTTGATTTTCGCGTGCCGTTGCTCGCTGATTTTGCCGGCAGGGTCCTCGTGAGTGCCAAGCGGGGAGAAACCGAAGTACCGCTGGTGATTCGTTCGTATCTTGGCTTCGGCGAGCTCACTTTTGTGGGATTGGATTTCGATAAGCCCCCTCTGGTCGATTGGGCGGGTCGTCGCGGGTTTCTGACCAAAGCCATCAACTGGTCCTCGGCGACCAACTCGCAACAACAGAATCCCGGTGTTGCCGAAGTTGCCAGCGACGATCTTATGAGTCAGGTTCGCACGACGCTCGACGAATCTTTTGTTGGCGTGGAAGTGGTGCCCTTCGCGCTCGTCGCGGCGCTGGTGGTGGGATACATCTTGCTGATCGGGCCGGGCGACTATTTTCTGGTGACCAAGATTTTCAAGCGTCCCGAAGTGACGTGGATCACTTTTCCCCTGGCAGTTGTGGCGGTTTCCGCGGGGGCCTATGCGTTCGCCAATTGGCAAAAGGGGGATCAGCTTCGCGTCAATCAGGTGGAGTTTGTCGACGTTAATGTAACCACCGGTTTCGCGCGCGGCACGGTGTGGACCCATTTCTTCACGCCGGAAGTTGCCGAGTTTGATTTATCGTTGCGGCCGGCCTTTCTGGATCAGAAGCCGCTTGCTGGCAGCGAGCAACTCGTGGGTTGGTTGGGCCAACCGGGTTACTCTTTGGGGGGGATGCAAAACAGCGGCGGGCAAACCAGTTTGTTCGATCGCGGCTATGCGTTTGCACCTCACTTGGATGCGATGCTCGGCCTTCCCGTGCAGTTGTGGTCCACGAAGACCATTACTTCCCGCTGGTCGGCGGAAGTGTCCGCCCCCATCGCGGCGACACTCGTGCGTACCGACGACCAACTCGCGGAAGGCCAGATCGTCAATAATTCCCTACAGCCGTTTGAAGATTGCGTGCTACTCTACGGACAATGGGCGTGGAATTTGGGAACGCTCGGTCCGCACTCCGCGGTCAATACGCTTGATGTAAGCCAGCCACGAATGGTCCGCACGTTGCTCACGAATGCCACCGCGGGAGACACTACCATCACCGACACGGCCGACGATGGCACCGTGCCCTTTCGGCTTGCGAATACCGACATTACGCGGCTCGCCAAGACGATGATGTTTTTCCAAGCGATCAACGGCGACCGCTATTCGGGGATGTTGAGCCGTTATCAGGCGTTTCTTGACATGAGCCATTTGCTCGAGCAACCCGACGTGGCCGTGCTGCTCACCCGCTCGAAATCGCCGGGGAGCAAGTGGATGACGGGTGACAAACCGCTCGGTAGCGGCCAAGATAAGAACGATCAGGATTTGAGTTGGACCTATTATCGATTCGTGGTGCCCGTCGGGCCACTGGCGGATTAAGTAACATCAACCGGGATCGAGACGATCCGGCTCGCTCAGGAACAATAGTGTGATTGAAGTCCACGACCTCACGAAGAAATACGGCGAGCTGTTCGCCATCAACAAGATCGAGCTCAAACTCGACCGGGGCGACGTGTTCGGCTTCATCGGCCCCAACGGTGCCGGCAAGACGACGACGATGCGGATTCTCGCCACGCTATTGAATCCCACTTGGGGGGAGGCGTACGTCGGGGGATATTCGATTTACACCAAACCCAAGGAAATCCGCCGCATTATCGGTTACATGCCCGACTTCTTTGGCGTGTACGACAACATGCAGGTGATCGAGTACTTGGAATTCTTCGCCGCCGCCTATCGCATTACCGGCCCCGACCGCCGTAAGATTTGCAACGACGTGTTGGACCTCGTCGACCTGGGTTACAAACGCAACGAGCTTGTGACCAGCCTCTCGCGTGGCATGACGCAACGCCTCGGTCTCGCGCGGGTGTTGCTGCACGATCCACAAGTGCTCTTGCTCGATGAGCCGGCAAGCGGCTTGGACCCCCGAGCCCGAATCGAAATTCGCGGCCTGTTGAAAGAGCTTCGCAATATGGGGAAGACCATCATGGTCTCGAGCCACATCCTGCCGGAGCTTGCCGACATCTGCAACAAGATCGGCATCATCGAGCGCGGCGACTTGATCGTGAACGCCGACGTCGAGGACGTGATGAAACAAGTCCGCCAACAGACGGTGCTCAAGATCGACGTTTCCACCAACCGCGACGCGGCGGGCAAGTTACTTGAAGAACACCCGATGGTCGAGAAGGTCGAAGTCGATAAGAGCGGACTACGGGTGACGCTCATCCTGGGAGATCACGATTTCAGCCAACTCGCACGGCTGCTCCTCGACGGCGGCCACGCGCTCACGCGATTGAGTGAGGAGGAAATCAACCTGGAAACAGCATTCATGACTCTCACGAAGGGAATTACGTCCTAATTGCAAATTTTCAATTGAAAATTTATAATCACTTAATTGTCATTGTCCGTCCTGCCCCGTTCGTCTAGTGGCCCAGGACACCGCCCTCTCACGGCGGCGACACGGGTTCGACTCCCGTACGGGGTATTCGCACTACTAGCGTGGCGTCGCAAGACGCCGCAATAGTTTGCATTTGAGCCCGGTTTCCATGGGCTCTTTCTTTATGCGCTGGTTTGCTCTCTGTTCCGTTCTTTGTATCACGCGATCTTTGGCTGGCTGGTCTCGCGTCGGACTGCAAGGACGAATCCCAGCCAGGTGATCGAAGAAACCCCACGCCGAATTTCGGTGGTTCGCCACAATGGAACGGAAGACTTTGCCTAAATCAGGTTTCTTAAACCCAACGCCCCGCAATTTAGCCAATCACTTTGGTCGAAGCTCTTACCAGAATGAGCAGATACGGGTTTTGAAACCCAAAGAAGCTTGGATTTCAGCTCATCGGGATTAGTTGGCATGTAACGTGCGAAGCTTGCGATTCGAAAGATCGTCTGAAGTGGCGAGGAATAACTCCATGAGAATCATCATCTACCCACTTCTACTATTGTTGGGCTGTGCCGCCGGAGTGATTTTCATCGGGGTTGATGAAGAACCACGAACAATTGGGGCTACGGAGAGGGTCACAGAAATTCATAGTGGCTTGCCGTTCATGGCTCGGATCGACACGGGCGCACATTCTTGTTCTATCCACTGTGAAAACATAGAAATCGAAGATGCTGTTGAAGACCCTCAGAAGAACGTGGGAAAGCAAATTCGGTTTCTCGTAAGGAATAAACGCGGACAATCTAAGTGGGTGACCGCGGTGATTGCGGATTATGTCAATGTCCGGACTTCTGAGAGTTTGTCGGGTCGCTATAAAGTACGGCTGGAACTGAGTTGTCTAGACGTGTGTAAAGACGTTCTGGTCACTCTTAACAACCGGCAAAATATGCGCTATCCCATGCTGATCGGTCGAAACTTTCTACGGGACGATTTTCTCGTCGCAGTCGATTGAGGCATGAGTTGGGAAGAATCGCGGAGATTCTAGGGCAAGTTCCTGATGGCGCTCGTCAGCTTGCGTTTCAACCGACGCCTAGAGGTGAGTGTTTATCTTTTTTCGTCGTACGGCGAAACAGCATCTGCGAAATACAGAAGATCATCGCCGAAGCCGCGGAAGGTTCCGGCACGTTCTTAAGACTGGCCGCGAGAGAATTTGTATAACCGTAGTTCGATTGCCAAGCCGCCAGATCGAGCGGACTTAACAAATTCGGCGAAGCGCCACGTTGCCAAAACAGGAAGTCGCGGCCATCGACGTCGCCGTCCAAATCATAATCGCCCGAAACGGGTTCGGGTCCCGTTTGTGTAAATCGCTGCGTGAATGCCGTCACCGAAAGGGCGTCCGTCGACGCGAGACCATT
>JBGTEU010000375.1:0-2678 GCA_041747595.1 Bythopirellula sp. | reverse complement strand
AGGAAGAAGTAGGCTGGTTCAGACCGATTTGTACCCGATTGTTGTGGCAAAGGACACTACGGTAAGCGGCGGACCTTGACGCCATCCTATGATGGGGGAAATCAAAGCGGAAAGAAAGCTCGATCATGAGCTCTGTTGAATGGGGCCGGTGAGCTTGCACTTGATGTCATCAACATCCAGTTGAGCCCATCGTTCCGCTAGCTTGCCATCAGTAAATCGGCAGCGCTCGTGGACGTCGAAGCGGATTTTCCGGCCGCTGGGAGGTATGCCGAACCCCCCCGTCTGGGCTGCCTCCATCATCAGGTCTGTTTGAATGATGTCGTCTCCTTCAAAGCGCACGGCCGCGACAAAGATATGTTCGTCAGGAATGGCCGCATTAACCTGACCCCGGAACATCTTCAGCCCTTTCGGTCCAGGCGGGAGGCCCATCGCTTCGAGTTCGTGAAAGCGGCTATCGCCCTTTCTCTTTGGCAAATTGCGAGTCGAGTTGTTTCAGCAAATCGTCTGATACCTTCGTGAACTGCAATGCTGCTCCTTGAAACGTAGATCCGTTGTCGCCGGACATTTTGACATCGTTGAGTTGAAGGGTAGACAGATTCGGAAATAACTTGAGACGCAACGGCCCCACATCATTGATACGAGCATAAGGAATCGCCACGTCAGATACGCGCCGACTTGCAAACAGCGATAGACCCGTCGAGTCGCAAAATCCAACAGTCCCGCCGACATCCTCGATGTCAGCAATGAGCTGACGACGTACCGCATCTTGACTTGCCAAGTAAGAAAACCAGACCGCTGCAAGCGATGTCACTGCCAAAGCGGATCGCAGCGAAAACCGCAGCCGAGATGATTTTTTCTTGCGATTCAATTCTGACTCCCTTCTACGACAGACCGGCAGGGTTCAGCGAGCGGCGGGAGTTGACAATGATCTCACGAGAAAGCTCACCACCGCCGCTCTGTTGCATCCCATGGTTCTGGCGTTTCTTCGGTCTGGGACTCGTGCTCGTGCTCAGCGTGGCGGTGCTCGTTATCGTAATCGATCTCAGCATCATACGCTGCGCCCCGCTCGGCGACACCATCGAATTTTATCGCCATCCGGGTCAGCATCGCCACGATCCGGTGCAGCATCGCTTTCATCGCAGCATCATCCTGAACCTTGATGCCTTTGGTCGTCACCAACACGTCCTGAATTGCGGCACACTCCAGAGCGGAACCGCGAGCGATGTCTAAAAATCGAGCACGATCTTTTAGGCTGCGTTTACCGTTGCCCTCGGCGATGTTGAGTGGGATCGACTGGGCAGCACGCAGCCATTGATCGCGAGCATGTCGATGCAGTCCTTCGAGTGGTTGTGCCGTCTCGAATGACCGAGCAACGTAGTCGATCGATAGACGATAAACGTCGAGTCGTTCGTGGTCAAAGGATTGCGCAGTCATCAGGGCTGGTTCCGATTACGATTACGAGCACCGTCGCTACGCGACTGAGCACGAGCACGAGGGCTGACCGCCAGAACTAGTAATTCTCGGGCGCATGCGCCGGGAATTAAAGCTTTAGTCTACCCCATTTAGTAGGTCAAATCGGCTTTGAGATCCATTGATTTTAGCCTCAGCTTCCAAAATGTACGGTTGTGTCGCATCTAGCGAATGATGCCCTGCAATGACCCGCAGACGCTATTAAGGGCATTCATGTCAAATGGCGATAAGTTGCTGCGGCTCGCCGAATTCATGTGAAGTGATCCGACGAAGAACTCAAAATCGCCGGACAGCTTCCCGAAGGATCCGGCTCTGTTGGTTGTCGCAATGGTATCGCTTCAGGCGCCACTCGGCTGGGTACCTGCTAAGTAACTTGCTTGGTTGCCGTTAGTAACCAAGGACGAACCGTCAGACTTACTTATGATCAAGGCACTGCGGTCATGCCCTCCTTGTGCAGCATAACGACCAAGATCACTCGGTGGCCGCCAAGTGATCATCCATTGAATCTGACGTTATCGGCCACTCGCGTGAATCGACTGGTTCTTTGCCCGTTTCGTGAACGAAGACATCGCGTCATTATCATGCTGATGAATGGACGGCCGGATTCAAAGTCTTTCTCAACTGCCGTGAATTTCCGAAGTATTGCAACAATCGATCAGCGGATGATTCGCAATCGTCTCGATTTTCTTCCAGTCAAGTAACTCCATAGCCGTTGGCCACTGTTTTGACAACGCCAGCCACCAGCGGATGTCGCGTGTCTTAGCACCAGCGAAGAAACAAGCGGCAGCCACCGCAACCATAGTCATGTCAAGATACCATAGCGCAATAGGGATGGCGAAGTATGCGATAACAAACAAACTTTGCCTCCGCCAATCGCGCTTAAAGTAAAACCAAGGACTATTTGGAGAGCTACGTCTGGCAAGCAGCTGTATCGCCGTTGTTTTGATATCTGACTGCAACATGGTACTTGCTGGAATTAGTTCGCGACATGCCGCTCGCACCCGTTATAGGCGACGAAAGAATCCATGTAAGTCCTGGGAAAGGGGTGGGAGTCATTTGTATACAATCTGGCAACTCTGACCCGTGATCATCTCTGGGCCGAAACTCAGTGAGTCACAAAATTCCAACCCCATTCCCAAGGAATATCAAGTGAAAATTCTCGCTCTTGATCTCGGCAAGTTCAATACCATGTGCTGCTTTTTTGACAC
>JBGTEU010000374.1:0-4913 GCA_041747595.1 Bythopirellula sp. | reverse complement strand
CCGACGAGGACGACGACGAAATGGTCGTCACGGTCGTCGACTTCGACGACGACTCGGTCGTGGTGGACGGCAACCACCCCCTTGCCGGCGTGACCCTCTGCTTCGACGTGAAGGTGCATGAGGTCCGTCAGGCCACCCCCGAGGAAATCGAACAGAGCTCTCACGCCTGCGGCGAAGGCTGCGATCACGACGACGAGTGATCCTGCATGGTGGCGGTTTCCAGCCGCCCGTTCTTTTCTTCATTCGGTGGCGGAAAATCACCGCGCCATGCATCCCGCTAGCAGGATTCCTCCGGCAGTTCCCGCGGCATTTCTCGGTTCTTGTGCAACGCTGCCTAATTCCTGCGGCTCGCGTGCCAATAGATTAAGCAATGCGCGATCCCCGCTTTGCCACTCCAAACTGGTATAGCGGGAAAACGGCTGTTTTTGTACATCGGCACGTCATTTGCGATCCCCTCTTCCTCGAACAGTGAGAAGAACGCCATGCAATCCGATAACCGCTCGCTGGAGAAAAAAACCCAGCAGCTCCTGGACGAAGCCGAAGCCTTGATTTGGGGATTGTTGGACGAGAACATCGACGCCCTCGATTCCCAGCGACTCGAACAACTGATGGCCAACGAGGAAGTTCGCCAGCGCTATATGCAATGCGTGGAATTGCACGGCGACTTGCAGCACTTGTTAGCCGACGAAAAAACAACCAAACCCCAGTCGCCGGTGCTCGGCTCTCTGGGAGATATCTTTCCGAACATAACGGGAACCAACGTCATTCCACCCTTGGGCGAATAAGCCCCATGAAAGAATCGCTTCCGTCCCAGGAAGCAATACCGTCCGCCTCCGCGATTTGAGGTACGCCCTTCTGCCTCCCTCTGGCGTCCTCAAATCGCGTTTTTTTATGCGCTTCGCGGAGGCAATTCCCGCGCAGAGCCAGGGGAACGGGAATCCCGTTGAAAGTTGTTAGCCGCGAGGTGTCGCGGAGCGACGCCGAGCGAGCCCAATGACTCACGCCCCGCCTCAAAATTCCTCATCCCGCGCAGGCCGAACTCCCGCTGCGGCGAGCGGCAACCCCTTTGTACCACGAGTCTCCGACTCGTAATTCGCCATTCCCGAGACGTCGGAAATCCAGTTGTTCAATCCCTCTCCCAACTATGTCTCAAAAATTTGGCGGGAGGGATGCTGACGGCTATTAGCGATCCTACGCGATGATCGGCCTAGACCCCGTCTTTCACCCTCCTCCGTTCGGTGGACTATGCTATTTCCGTGGCGATTGGCTGCCATGCCGTCGACAACTATCCGTTCCTCGAAGGAATTGCGGCGGGCCACAAACGGCAAATCACTTCACCCGCCGCAGATGATTGAACCACTCATTGCGCTTAACAGTCGCCACCACGATCGCGGCGATGGCTGCCGCGGCGAGGCCCATGCAAATGAGACGGACCGACAATTGTTTCATGTCGGGGGCGTTCGTAAGGGCGTCGGTAACCCGATTAACATCCTCCCGCCAGCTTACCTCGCGGATGGCGTGCCACCAGGTGATGATGACGCCCAACACTGGCCCCAAGATGACAAACGTTCCAGCCGCGATTGGGCTCGTCCGGCCTTCCGATTTCACGTGCAAAAGAAAGATGATCGCCACCGAGATCGCGATGACCGCGATGTAGATCGTATTCGACGTGTTAAGATATTCCTGGATAGTCTCCATGCCGGTATTTTGACGACGGCACGAGAGCGTAGCAAGCACCCTTCGTCCATGCCTTGAGCATGAATTCGTGGTTCCAAACTCCCTGCGGGCTCCGCGCTCTCTGTGCCCCCGGCAGCTCAAATTTCCGGGAACTTACTACGTAACCCGGCTGGCCAAAGATTTCTTTGTAGAAATTGTGCCACTCGTTGTGGTAGGGTGGAAGAGAACTGAAACTAGAGGTCAGAGATTAGAACGGACCGTTTTCTGCGATCACCCTAGTTCGTCGCGGCGGACTCGGTACTGGCAATGCCGGTCTCGGAGGAACCGACCTGCGTGAGCGCTGCCGTTACGCGCTGAAGTTGAATTCCCCCTTTCCCCTTTCAGGAGACCCCCCTCAAATCGTGGCCGCTTCGGCAAAAGCTTGGCCGCTTGGGAACAAATAGAGATAACGTTGGCCCCTTCGAGAAAACATGGCACTTTTGATGAAAAAACAAAGTAGTAGGCAAAACTTCAATGTGATCTTGGCGCGAAAAAAGTTTCCGAAAAGTTGACCGTCTTGACCGTCTTGACCAAGTTGAAAGGCACTTTCCAGGCTGGGGACTCACCGCCTCGCTACTGGTATAATGTCTGCTCACACCTTACTGAGGGCCCTGTTTGTTCGGGAGTTACTGTGTTTCGGAGTCACTGTCACGGCTAATCAGAAAAAAGACAAACCGTCGTCTAAAAAGACCGACGACAAGAACGAAAAAACGATCGCCGAAAACCGCAAGGCCCGCCACAACTACACGGTGCTCGACACCCTGGAATGTGGCATCGTGCTGGTCGGGAGCGAAGTGAAAAGCCTGCGCGCTGGTCAATTGTCGCTGGAGGAAGCTTACGCCCGGGTTGACAAGGGGGAAGTCTGGCTCGTTGGTTGCGACATCCAAGAGTACAAATTCTCGCACCAGCTGAACCACGTCCCCAAGCGGCGGCGGAAGCTGTTGATGCACCGCCGGGAAATGCGAAAGTTTGCCGACCAGGCCTTTGAAAAGAATCTCACTCTCGTGCCCCTCAAAATGTATTTCAAGGCCGGGCGGGCCAAGGTGCTGCTCGGCATTTGCAAAGGCAAAAAGCTCTATGACAAGCGCGAGACCATGAAAAAGAAGGACATGCAACGTGACATCGATCGGGCCATGCGTCGCTAGCAATGCAATTTTCTTGCCTCGCGCCGCGAGGCCACGACGTTCTCAACACAATTACTCAGCACTCACCAACAGCGCAACCGCCTGACCGGTGTATTTATGACTAAGCTTGAGAAAAGCCGACGAGCGGGCAAATTGCACGTTACTCGCCATATTGAGGGGGAATGCCGGCTCGTCGCAATTGAGCGCCGGGGGAATCACATTTCTCTCCATGCCCAGCAAGCTGACCGCCAGTTCGGTCGCACCGCACGAAGATCCCCCGTTCCCCAGAAAACCCTTGAGGGCCGTCACCGGCACGTCTCCCAAGGCGGCTTCAATCGCACGTGCTTCCGCGGCATCGTCGTCGATCGTTCCCAGGCCGTGGGCGTTGACGTGGCCCACTTCGTTCGGCGAAACATGCCCCATGGCGAGCGCACCCTGAATCGCTTGGCCAATGGCTTGACCCGAGAGCGGGCTTCCTGGAGCAACGTTTTCCACACGGCGTCCGTAACCCAAAATGCGACCCAGAATCTTGGCACCGCGTTGCTCGGCGTGCGCCAAACTTTCAAGCACGAATACCACCGAGCCCTCGGCCATCGCAAAGCCGTCGCGGTGGGCATCAAACGGTCGGCACGCCCCCGCGGGATTCTCATTGTTCCGAGACATACGTGCGCCGCCGTGCCAACAAACATCGACCCACGACAACATCGAACCGGTTGCCCCCGTGAGCATCAGATCGGCATGGCCGCGGGCCACGGTATCAGCGGCCTCGATGATCGCCAACAGCGCCGACACATCCCCCTCAACGATGGTGTTGTTCGGACCACGGGCATCTTTGGAAATGCCAATGTGGCACGCCGACATATTCGGCAGGTACTTGAGCATCCACAGGGGGTACAACTCCTTGAACGCCGCCTCCCACTTGCCGAAATCAAACTCGCCAGCTGTTGCCGTCGCACGATAGAGGGCGACAAGCTCGTCCATTTCCGAACGAAACACGTTTGCCCCCAGCACAACTCCCAAACGCTCGGGGTCGACCGTCGCTTCGTTCAATTTGGCGTCGGCCCATGCTAGCTCCGCCGCGGTGAAGGCTAGCTGCGTCTCGCGGCACATGACCTTTAAGCTTTTGCGCGGCTGCACGTATTGCTTGCCGTCGAAGTCGGGGACTTCGCCGCCGAAGGTAATCGGAAAGCCCGCCTCGGCAAGACGGGGGATCGTCCGCACGCCGCTAGTGCGGCTTTCAATCGCCGACCACACGGACTCGCGTCCGATGCCCAGCGGGCAGACGATTCCCAATCCGGTAATGACGACTTCTTGCACGGATTCAACTCAAGCACGGACAACCGGAGGGAGAGACGACGCAAGTTTCCTCTCCACTCCGGTCAAATGGGGGGGCGGTTTCGGGATTCTCCAGTTTATCGCTGAAAACAGCCTCCAACAACAGGCCGATAGATAGGTGGCTCTTCGTCTGGTCAGCAATGCTCGAGCGGGATAAACTCCAGAGAAGTGCGATAATTGCTAATGTTCGACGCCCACCCTAGTTTCTAACGACACTTGGCTGCTTTTGATCCTCTCCGTACTGACCTATGTCGCAACTCGCTGTTCCCGATGCTACACCCGCTGTAGGTGACTTTTCTCTGAGTGAGGCCCGCCGCATTGTCGGTGAGTTTTTCGCGCCCAATCCCTGGATTTACTGGCCCGACTTCCTGGTGAGTTGGACCATCGGCATCACGTGCTTTCAGCTCGTCGATTTCCCTCAATGGGTAACTGCCGACGGGAGCTGGCATTGGCCGATTCGGATTGTCTGCTTTCTGGTTTCGTCACTTCTGATTTACCGTTGCTCGCTGTTTATTCACGAGTTGGTGCATATTCGCGCGGGTGAGTTTACGGCCTTTCGCTTTGTATGGAATTTGCTCTGCGGAATCCCCTTTTTGATTCCCACCTTTGTCTACTACACGCATCTCGACCACCATCGCCGCAAGCACTACGGCACAAAAGAAGATGGCGAGTACATTCCGCTCGCCCGCCTCCCGGCTTGGCAGATCCTGTTTTATCTTTCGCAGATCTTTGTGATTC
>JBGTEU010000373.1:0-1877 GCA_041747595.1 Bythopirellula sp. | reverse complement strand
CAACCATTGGCATTGCCTCGCCGCGATCTGGGCGCTCGAGGCCGGCAAACATGTGTATGTCGAGAAGCCGTTGTGCAACGCACATTGGGAAGGGGTGCAAGTGGTGAAGGCCGCCGCCAAGTATGGCAAGATCTGCCAGGTCGGCACGCAACAGCGATCCGCCCCCATGCAGGCGGAAATAAAATCCTTGCTGCACGATGAAAAAATTATCGGCCCGATTGAATGGGTCCGCGTCAATCGCTTCGGCCTGCGGGAGAGCGTCGGCAAGCGCGAGACACCGCTCGAGGTGCCCAAGACGGTCAATTACAACCTGTGGCTGGGTCCCGCGGAGGATCGACCGCTCTACCGCGATAAGTTCCATTACGATTGGCATTGGGATTGGAACACGGGCGCCGGCGAGATGGGTAACTGGGGCGTCCACCTTGTCGACGATGTGCGGAACAACGTCTTTCGCGACCAAGTGGCCTTTCCCCGTCGCGTCGTTGCGGCGGGGGGACGCTTTGCCTGGCACGATGCGGCGAACACCCCCAACGTGCATTTTGCGATCCTCGACACGGGTTCGATTCCCGTGGTGATCGCCCTCTCAAACATCGCCGCCAGTGCCGACAACAAGCAACCACCACGCTGCCCCGGCCCAGGAAGCGGTTACATCGCCTACTGCGAAGGGGGCCGCCTTGAAGGACAACGCGGCAATGCCAAGTTCTTTGACGCCGACGGCGAGTTGAACAAGGAAATCCGCGGTGCCGACGGTATGGTCGTGCATCAGCAAAACTTTATTGATGCGGTTCGCAACAATTCACCAAGTTCTCTCAATGCCCCCGTGGAAATCGGCCATCAATCCTCCGCGTGGTGCAACTTCGCCAATTACGCGTATCGGGTGGGACACGATGCCTTTTATGACAAAGCAGACGATCGCCCTGATTCTGTGAACGACTTTGATCTGGGGGTCAGTAAGGATGCCAACAAGATTTTGGAAGAACTTAATCAATTGATCGCCGTCCACGATAAGAGTTTTGCCCGCGATGGTTTGCGAGTTGGGCCGTTGCTCTCATTCGACTCGGCAAGTGAACGCTTTGTGGGGAATCATGCCGACGCAGCGAATGAGCTCTTGCGCACGGCGGGACGGGGTGAGTTTGTCGTGCCGGAGGTGTGACGCCGCTAAGCCGCAAGCGGCTTGAGTGAAAACACCACCAGCATCGGCCAGTCGATGTATTTTTCCGCTCGAGGATATTGTGCCGCGAACGCGGCATCGGGGGCATATTCGGCGAGGGACTCGATTTGAAATCCCGCGCGGACAGCGGTCATCACGAAATCGCTCATCGAGTGGGCGATGCTCCCCGGCTGCACCAGTTCACCAGACACCGGATCGGTGAAACGGGCCTGGCTGCCGCGCAGGAACATCGCCGGGTGCATCGCCGAAATCACCGCTCGGCCATTCGGTTTCAAAACGCGATACGCTTCACTGAAGAAAACATCGAGCGTTCGAATGTGTTCGAGCACCAAGCCGCTTACGACCGCATCGAATTGGCCCTCGCCCAGTGCCAACGGTTCGTGCAAATCGTGTTGCACGAAATGCACATGATCGGCAAACGGCTTTTGCCGGGCCTCGGCGAGCATTCCTTCGGAGAAGTCCACGGCCGTGACCTGGGCTCCCTGCTCCGCGAGCCACAACGCGTGTCGCCCCGTGCCGCAACCCATGTCGAGCACGGCAAGTCCACTAACATTGCCAAGCGCGGCACGCACACGGGGTTCTTCCAACGCCTGCAGCGGATTGCGGTCGTGATCGTAAACCGCCGCCCAACGGTCGTAACCAATGCGAACGCTTGTCAGTGAATCGGACATAGGAAAACTTAGCCGGATCGCAACGCGATCAGGTC
>JBGTEU010000372.1:0-2266 GCA_041747595.1 Bythopirellula sp. | reverse complement strand
CACCGCCCGCAAGACATTGGTTGTGAGTTTCCGAGTGTCGGCTTCAGGCTGCTTGGCAATGGTAATGGCCACGGCAGGGCCGCCGGTAAAATTGCCCCCCTCCTGGCGTACATAGGCCGAGCTATCGCCCCGTTTGGTTTGGGGTCCCTCGACGATTCGTGCGACTTCACCTAGGAGCAGTGGCCGGCCAGAACGTGCTTTCACCACCAACTTTTCGAGGTCTTCAATCGAGCTGATTCGGCCCAGCGAGCGGACCAACAATTCGTTGGGGCCCTGATCGTCGAGATAACCCCCCGTGACGTTGGTGTTACTTTCGGCAAGTGCCTGTCCGATTTCGTGGAGCGTCACTCCGTTTCGCACGAGCAACTGCGGGTCGATGAGAACTTGATATTGCTTGCGGCCGCCCCCCATGGTGATCACTTGAGCCACGCCAGGAATCGTGAGCAGACGTTGCCGCACGGTCCAATCGGCGAGGGTGCGGATTTCGAGCGGCGACGTGACGCCACTTTCGCTCCACATGCCCATGATCAGCACTTGCCCCATCAGCGAGGAAATGGGGGCAAGGTGCGGACGAATTCCATCGGGAAGTCGATCCGCGACGAGGGCCAATTTTTCGGTGACGACTTGTCGGCCGTTATAAATGTTGGTGCCCCAATCGAACTCGACATAAACAATGCTCAGCCCCGCGTCGGAACTACTGCGGACCGCCTGGACGCCGGTGGCTCCGTTGAGCACCGATTCGAGGGGGATCGTGATCAGCGATTCCACTTCCTCGGGTGCCATGCCCGGCGCTTCGGTTATCACGGTCACACGCGGGCGGTCGAGATCGGGGAATACGTCGATCGGCAGTCGCGTCAACTGCCAACTCCCATAGCCCATGACAAATAGCGCCAGCGCCAGAATCAGCAGGCGATTACGCAGCGAAAAGCGGATGATCGAATTCAGCATGAGTATTTTCGCAAATGTACGCAGTATCGGACTGGTCGCATTAGCGACCAGTTGATGAACTTAATGAGTGTGCCCTACGTGGGGATCGATGGCGGCGCCGCTTTGGTTTTTCAACGCCAAGTGCATTTGGTAGGCTCCGGCGACGACGCATTGCTCGCCGGGTTTGACACGGTTGTCCGCCTCGATCACGGCAAAGCGCTGATCTTTTTGCAGGACGCGGACCATCGTGCGGTCGTAGTGCTTACCATGCACGAGAAAAATGAACGATTCCGCTCCGTCCTGGACCACTGCTTCCATGGGAACGACGAGTTGGTCGGTCCATTGTTCGGCGGGGACAAACAACTCGCCCCGCAACCCCGGGCGATATTTCCACTGCGAAAAGAGCCGGCCGTCGGCTTTCTCATGCGTGGCCATCAATTCGTTGGGGAGTTCGACATAAAAATGCAGGGAGCGCGACTCGACGTCGACTTCGTTGGCGACGTAGACGATGGAGAGATGCTTGGAACTGCCCGTTTGTGGGCCTCCGGAATCAAGCTGTGCCGTAACGGGCCATTCCTGGGCGGCGGCGTTTTCGATGGCCGCGGCATCGCGCTGGAATGCCCGGCCTTCGATGTACAGCTTGGTGTAATCGGTGAGCACGGCCATGGTGTCGCCGGCGGTGACGTGTTTGCCGATGTTCACCGTAACTTCTTGAATGTTGAAACAACACCGCACGCCGTGCAGGGGATTGGGGAGCGGCGCATCGGGGACAAGCACCGTGATTTCTTGCACGAGCTTGCGATCCTCGCTAATCGAGTCGACGAGGTCTTCGCTGAGACCATGCAAGAGCAGGGCTTCGCGAAGGGCTTTGAGCGACGCGTTGAGTTTTTGTTCCTCATATTGGCGTTCCAAAAGCGACTTTCCCGCGATGGCACCGGTAGCGGTCACGACTTCTAAACGCTTGATTTCGCGATGAACGACGTCGAGTTCTTCGAGCGTCGCCAGATATTCGCGCTGAACGGTGACCAACTCCTCGTGCGTCAGGCGGAGTTGATACAAGGGCTGCTGCGGACCGACGCTTTCCCCCGCCGAGTGAAACACCTTTGTGACGATGCCCGTGAGGGGGGCACTCACTTCCACCCGCGAAATACCGGGACGCTCGACCACAACGGCGGGGATCGCAATCGTGCGCTGGTACGGTTTCGCCTCGAGCGGTGCGACCTTGAGCCCGATATTGCCCTGGGCTTGGGTGCTCAAGTCGAGGTGATCGTGTGGCTCGTCATGTTCGTGGTCGGCGTCTTCGTTGTGATCGTGATCTGCTTCGCCGTCTTCGTGGTCG
>JBGTEU010000371.1:0-4256 GCA_041747595.1 Bythopirellula sp. | reverse complement strand
CCACGGTGGGCGGATGAAGGGGCCTGCACCACGGTCGAGCATCACAGTGAAATCTCGAAGCAAGAAAGTATGCTGATCGAGTTCCTACAAACCCGTCGCGGAATTCCCTTCAGCCAGATGTTTGCCATGAAGGATTATCCGCAAGATGTGTTGCCCCTTTATGCCCAAGGGCACTCGCTCGCGCAATTCTTGATCTCGCAGCACGGCAAACAAGCGTTTCTGGAGTTTCTTGCCGATGGATTGACCGACGAGAATTGGCCCCGCGCGATCGATGAGAAATATGGCTACCGCGATTTGCTCGTGCTGCAGAACACATGGCTTGGTTGGGTGAAGGATGGCCGCCCGCAATTGCAGCTCGCCAGCAACACCTCGCAGGGCGCTCCCGTCGTGAAGCAAGTTTCGGCTCCGACGGTGGTTCGCGGCCAAGATCCCGGCCCACCGGTTGATTCGAATTCCTGGAATTCAGTCGCCAGCACCACTCCCACGCCCCCGAGTGACGAGCTGCAAAATGTCGCACAACCCGTGGGACCAAGCGTGTACGAAGCGTTGAGCAGCGGCCAACTACGGCGGTAGTATTAACCTCGCCGCTCGCGGCGGGTTAGCACGATGATGAAGCGCGGAGCGAGTTCCGCAGCTAAATTAAGTTATTGTTCCACTTTCGGCACCAACGTGCCCCACGCAGATACGAAGTTGTGTTCGCACTTGGGGCAACGCACGTGCTGGCCGAGAAACTTGGTCGGCACGTCTTTGCCGTGCTTGCACGCCGGGCATTCAATGTGAAAACGTAGCGCGCTTTCTTCGGTAACTTCCACAAACGCTTCGAGCGGCACCTCTTTGAATTCGATATCCTGCGGTTCGAGCAAGGTAAGCTGTTCGACCGAGAGCTCGGCAATTTCCGCAATGCGATTGGCCATCAAGCGAATCGCATGCTCGAACAAATTCCGCGCCGCTCGGCCATTGCCAAAATAGCGGTCGCGGCGCTGGTGCAAATAATCGAAGCCGACGATCACTTTTGCCCGAGTGAGCGGCTTGAGCGTGTAATGGTTCTTGTCGCACATGAGCCCAAAGATTTGCGAGAGTTCCAGTGGTGAGTAATCGACAAATTCCAAATGTCGACTAAAACGAGACGACAGACCGGGATTGGATCGCAATAAGAGTTCCATTTCCAGTGGATATCCGGCGAGGATCACGACCAGCCGATCACGATCATCTTCCATCCGCTTAAGCAGCGTTTGCACGGCTTCGTGACCGAAGGGATCTTCCCCTTCGGAGGAAATCAGCGTGTAGGCTTCGTCGATAAAAAGCACGCCGTCGAGTGCTTCATCGATTTTTTTATTGGTCCTCGGACCGGTTTGGCCGGCATACTCGGCGACGAGTCCCGAGCGGTCGGTCTCGACGAGATGCCCCTTGGTGAGCACTCCCATCGCGCCGAAAACCGTTCCAACGATGCGTGCGACGGAGGTCTTGCCCGTGCCGGGATTGCCACCGAACACCATGTGCAAGCTTAGCCCCGTGGTGGGCAACCCCGCTTGCTCGCGCTGTTTTTGCACTTTCAGGAAATTCGTGAGCGTGCGTACCTCTTGTTTGATATTCCCCAGGCCGATCAGCCGATCCAGCTCGGCGAGCGCTTCCTGCATAACCTGCTCGGGAGTTTTTTCCGGATGTTGTTTGCCGGCAATTTCTTCAGCGACTTTGACGGTCGGTTTGCCGACGAGCTTCGGCTGGTTTTGCACGGCGGTCGTGCCGTGATGTGTGTCGGGAAGTTCCTTGGCCTCGCGCAAGATCTCTTCAATCGCTTCGACGCGGGCTCGGTTTTCCTCTTCGTGTCGTGTCGGTTCATCGATGGGAATCTGCCTGAGATGCCGGTGGAGCTCATCTTGAATCAACTTGACGCGCATCGCTTCCTTCGGCTTGAGCGGCCCGTCGGCCCGAGCGATCACATTAGCCAGCCGCATCGCGACCGTTTCCAGCTCACCAACGCGCTCGCGCAGCGGAGCGATCTGATCGAATGGCCGTACGAGGGCGTACCATTTGAGAGCCGATGCCTTATTCGACATTTCTTGAATGGCCGCCTTGAGTTCCTCTTCATTGAGCCACTTGCTCCATAAGTGAAACAGCAGCACCTCACCAAGAAATTTCTCGTTGGTGCTCCAGCGACGGTCGGCCTCACAGATGGTGATAAAGATTTTGACCACAAGTGCCCGGTGCAGGTCGTCCATCAGTTGGACGAAGCCACTGCCGGTTTGCGGCACTTGGTCGGGAAAATCGCGGACGCACTGTTCACCGCTCGACAGATAGAGCTCGCGGCATTGGCCCAGAAGTTGGCGAAAATGGCTCGGCAGATCGGAGAATTCAAAAGTCGGCATGAGCACCATTATCCGTCCACGGAGAACGCGGACAAGGCTACGCCGCGAAAACTCACACTAAACCTTTCCGCACCGCCCACACCGCGGCTTGGGTGCGATCCGAAACGCCCAATTTTCGCAGCACGTGTTGCACGTGTTCCTTCACGGTCTCGTAGCTGATCGACAGCGCCTGGGCGATTTCTTTGTTGCTCAACCCCAATGCGAGTTGCTTGAGAACTTCACTCTCGCGCTTGGTGAGGGGAACTTCCAATTCGTTGGTCGGCCGCGCATTGGTGAGCGATCCCGAGACGCGCCGCAAGTTTTCGCGACTCCAAAGCATCTCTCCACCGGCGACCTGGAGAACGGCGGCGATCAATTCCGCTTGCGAGGCGGACTTCACCAAATATCCCGCCGCCCCTAACGCCACCGCACGCGCGATATACGTCGGATTCTCATGGGCTGTAAAAATCAGGATGGGGATTTCCGGCAACTCGGCCCGCAATTTTGAGAGGCACGCCATGCCGTCGACTTCCGGCATCCGCACGTCGAGCAACACGACGTCGGGCCGACAATGCTGCGCCATTTGCAATGCCTGCGCACCATCGCAAGCCTCGGCCACCACAACAATATCGCTCTCCCGAATCATGGAAGCGACACCTGCCCGAACGACGGCGTGGTCGTCGGCTACCAGCAGGCGAATCGACATTCTGTACTCCTGGCTCAAAATACCGATTATCAATCGGTAAAAGGGATTGATCGCAGACAAAGAATTCCAAGATCGTCTAACAACGCGTGCGTCATTTATGAACTGAAGCTTCTCGTCCACACGTGCAAACCCTGCTCTGAACCGACGTGTATGCAAGCTTTTAGTTGTTAAACAAATCTGGCAATTGTGAGCGCCGCTTAGACTATCCGGCACAACGACAATCGTATCCCTGCCAAGATCGATCCCTTGACACGTGCCGGTGCCGGAACCGCGGTTCCCAACATCCCCTACGCGTGTCAACGACCGCTAGATGTAAGTGTCTTGACAAAATCCGCTAGCAATTCCCGTTGCCCGACGGCTGCCACACTTTCATCTCCTTTTTAACTTATCAAGAAAAAATAGCAAACAACAGTCTACAGAAGAAAGCACTAGTCGTGGAATTTTTTAGGATTCATGGAAGAAATCCTCCCTGTTGCACTCTCACAAAATTAGTTAGCGCCGCCAATCAATGGCAGCAATAGACGATGAAAATAACCCTATAGGTCAAGCTTTACATCAATTCGGAAATCTCGCATACTCACTCCCGATCCGTTGAGCTGGAGGCGAGAACCCGCCGTCTCGGCGCTGGGCCTCCAAAGTTCGGTCACTCTGATTTGGTTCTTTGAGCACACGGTGGATTATGGATCTCAGCAGTGTTGTGGCTTGTCCTCGCTTGTCGATGAGTGAGGTGACGACTTATCGCTGGTCTTTCGAGCAGGATGTTTTCAACTACGCGTCAGCAGGTTACGAAGCGATCGGCGTCTGGAGGCAGAAACTTGCCGATTTCGGTGAAGATGCTGGAGTCGATCTGCTGGCCGATAGCGGGCTCCGCGTTTCCAATCTACTCTGGGCCGGCGGCTTTACCGGCAGTGACGGACGCGCTTGGGATGACGCAATCGAGGACGGTTGCCAAGCGATTCGCCTGGCGGGTGCGACCAATGCCGGTTGTTTAATTGTGTATCCTGGTGGACGTAACAACCACATCTACAGCCACGCAGAACGGATTTTCCGGGTGGCGCTCGAAACGTTGCTCTCGCTTGCGGAAGCGGCCGACGTCACGCTTGCCATCGAGCCGATGCATGCGGCCTGTGCGCATGACTGGACGTTTCTCACGGACATTGAGTCGACGCTCGCGCTCATCGAAAGCATCAATTCACCCCATTTGA
>JBGTEU010000370.1:0-2423 GCA_041747595.1 Bythopirellula sp. | reverse complement strand
CGGGATCGCTGGCGTGACCGGCCACGGCTCGCGCGCGTTCACCCAACGCTTGTTCGGTGGCCTGGCACTTGACGACATCGCGTCCCACCACCACGACCGCCGCACCCTGTTCCACGCAGGCTTGGGCAGCCGACAAGCCTAAACCGGAGGTGCCGCCGATGATGACCAACACCTTATGTTTCAATCGCAGCGCATTCACGCCCTCATTCTCGAACGAACGTGGCGCGCGTCAAGTAGCTCGGCCACCTCGAATAAATCCACATCGGCTTGCGACGGGGCAGTCTCCCGTCAGCAGAGGCCACGCGGCGATTGAGCCAACGTCACGAGCAGCTTGCGACGCGGCCCCGACAGTGGATAGAATTCGCATGACGGACCGGGCGGGCTGTGGCGTTGCGACAAAGTTCACTTCACGATCTATCCGTTTGCTTCCTGCCGCTGGCTAGACCGCAACTCGTTATGCTCACACTGGGAGCCTGCTTTGATGCGATACACGATTTGCTACTCCGTAAAAGCGCAACTGGTCGACCACGACGGAACGGTGGTCTCATCCGACCGCATGATTCGCCAGATTGAGGGTCTGGCCTGTCATGACGATACCGTCCTGAATTACGCTGAGCTGCCATTCGCCGACGATCCCGCCAATTTGCCACCGTCACCGTAGGATATCTGAGAGGTTGCATTCATTCCAGCTTTCCACAATAATACTTACGTTGAGCTACCGTCTTGGAGCGGACGGATCGTGTGGTCAGATTGGATGATCGTCGTAGGCCCTGCGTAGATTACACGCAGGGTTTTTTTGTGGGCCGACTATTCCACGCCGGGCAAAGAGAGCCAAAACAACGGAAAGAGTAGGTTCAAATTGGGTGAAGAAGGGACAACACTACCGTTTCGGTTGTACGACTTTCTGGCATACCTGTTTCCTGGGGCCGCAACGATGCACGCGCTATATGTGATGCGTTCGCAGGATGTTGCCGAACTCGCGCGCCGCATGTCAACGGGAAGCCTACTGGTGAACATTACGGTGGGTTTCATCGCTGCTTATCTAATCGGGTTAGTTTGGAGCGTTGTAAGTCGAGAAGGGTTACGAAAACTGGTTTGGCGATACTGCTGTAACCCACGCATCGACTACTTTTCGGACACGCCGGCCGCCAGGAAAACGCTTGGCGTCGCATTGAACAAGCGACTGAGAGAGAAAGTGCATGAAGTATTTGGAATGGAAGCTGTCGATGCGCATCAGGCGCATCGGCTTTGCCGGGTGTACGTTTCAATGCATTCCCCTGCAGCCTCGGAACGGCGTGAATCGATCGTCGGAGTCCGTGCGATGTCTGCAAACTGTGTTGGCCCGGTTCTGCTATACGGCATCGCCTTTGCGATAAACGGTTGGTGGGTATTGAGCGTGATCGCCGTGTTAGGTGCTGGCGCTCTTATCGCGAAAATGATCACACTCGATCAGCGCGAGTGGAAGCAGATTTACTTCGCGTTTCTTGCCGGAACAGTAACGAGTCTCGGCGGACGCGACGTTGCAGGAGGTGTTGATGGCTAAATCTGCAAACTCCAAGAGAGTAAGTGCAGAGGCCGATAGCACCGGGCTCGAATTCGGTCAGTCAAGTAACTTGCTGCACCAGTTCGCGCTGTCCAATGAAGGCCCGCTGTACGATGCTGCGATCTGTATGGCACGATACCTTCCCCAATTCGTTAACGCCGACCTGCCAATTCTCCAATCCCGCTGAACCAGGATATGTAAACGTGGATCACTCTCCCTCACGAGAATCTACCGACGATTCCAATCCCAATTCACGCGAACCGCAAGATGCAGTTCAACTCATCAATACCTGGCTTCGGGAGAGATTTAGGACTAATGATGCCGACGCTGATAAGAACACTCCCTCGATAAGCAACCTCCACAAACAATTCTGTGAGGCTGCGTTGGCACCACTTAAACGCAAACTTGGGATCGAAAAGGACGACATGACACTCATCTCAGTCCGATCATCCTTTTGCGCTGCAAAGGACTTCATCCGACCGGTTTATTCGGATCCCGGAGAGCTTGGCGACTACCTTCGTGATTACCAGCAGCAAAACCCATTTGCAATACCGACACACAGTGCGTTTGACGGACTCGCTGATTTTTGGCCTGACAGTGTCAATAACCAGCTTAACGCAGAACGCATTATTGCTGCACACTACGAACTCTTTTCGCAAGAACACGCGACAGCCAGTGCCAACGCATGCTTTTTCCCGCACCGCATTGAGAAGTTTAAGCGCGAGCTACTTGCTAGTAATGACAACGTCCCGCTCAAGGACCGGATGCAAAAGGTTAATCGGTGCTTTTTTGCTGGACGCACGCGGGCGCACGATGACGCCAACAGCGACAAGGTTCGCCTTGCACATTTCATCGCAGTTTACTGGAATTGTGATGGCAT
>JBGTEU010000369.1:0-10663 GCA_041747595.1 Bythopirellula sp. | reverse complement strand
CAAAGTAATCGGCGATCGCCGAGTCATAAGCAGCAGTGCGTGCAAAGGCAGCCCCTGCAAGTTGTCGACGCGTTTCGAGCGTCGTTCGACCGTGGGCTTTGAATTCCGTGAGAATCTCGGCGTACTGCGCGGGATCCGGGGCGAGCGTAACGAAGGCATGATTCTTCGCTGCGGAACGAACCATCGACGGACCACCAAAATCGATTTGCTCGATCGCTTCGGGAATCGTCACGCCATTGCGGGCAATCGTTTGCTCGAAGGGATAGAGATTCACCACGACAAGTTCGAACGTAAGAATTCCATGCTCCGCGAGGGAAGTCATGTCACTCGGGTTGTCATGTCGGCACAACAAGCCGCCATGCACCTTGGGATGCAACGTTTTAACCCGGCCATCCATCATCTCGGGAAAGCCGGTGTAGTCGGCGACGTCGCGGACTTTGATGCCCGTATCTTCAAGATGTTTGCGCGTGCCCCCGGTGCTGAAAATCTCCACGCCGCCGGCAATTAACTCGCGAACGAATTCCACGAGTCCGCTCTTGTCGCTGACACTGATGAGGGCACGTTTTATAGGTGGATTCATAGTCGTTGTTGGATTGTTTATGTCCGCGATGCAACGCATCGCCTGTCTTGGGGCTTGCCACGATAGCACTTCTGGCGTTGGCTTTCAACGAACTTATCTGTCATTCCGATGGAGGCTCGCCGACTGAGGAATCTGGCTTCCACTGTCGCACGCCTTCCACGCCGCGAACACGAGTAGAACCTAGATCCCTCGGGTCGTAGAACTCCCCTCGGGATGACAGCAATTCAAAAGCTTGCTGCCGTATTTTCTCTTCGTGAACCGGCCGAACTGTCCCTCCGTAATGATCTTCAGTTGTGGCCGGTGGCAGGAAGAACCGGCATTTTTGGCAGGACGCTCTTTTCCGTCGCGCATCGCAAAATTGGGAGTTCTTAAGCGCACAGGCGGTACGGCCGGTTGATTCGCTACCTTGCGACCAACCCCCATTTCCGCACCCATAGTTCCAATCGGTCACCGGAGGGTGTTCCCGCAGGGGCTGTGACGGTCGCGCGATCAGGGCTCTCAGAAGTGTGAAGAAACTGCATAGCAAGTTTTTGACTCGCGCCAAACCGTGACCTATATTCACGTATGCGGCAGATTCTGACCCAGTCTGCTGCCGGTGCGCACTGACCCGGCCCCTGAAGCTCCGGGTGAGACGCACGGCCGCTTGGCGCTGGAAAGAGCACATGCGACGCGACCTCCCCACAATTGAAAACGAGCACCTCATGCAGATTCGGGTCTATCTCGAACGAACTCTTCAGACTTCCTGTGCGGGCAGTCGCGCACCTGGACGCGGCTTGGCCCTACTGCTGGTTCTGTTGAGCTTGATGTTTGGCAGCGTTGCCAACGCACAAGTTTCACGCAGCACCGATCCGGTCACGAATATCCCCCAAACGATTCCGCTCAATTCGTTGAGTGCCGTGCTCGACAAGGGCCGGCAACTGGAATCCACCAGCCGTTGGGGCGAAGCGCTGAGCCATTATGAGGAAGCCCTGCGGGAACATCGCGGCAACGAAGCGCTCGAGCAACGCCACGACTTGGCCAAGCTGCATTACAGCGTCGAGCGTCGCTACCACGACCACAGCTTCCTGCAATCCATCACGGCCCTTGACCGCAATCAAGCCCTGTCGCTTTACACGGAACTGTTGCAGAAAACTAATACCCACTATGTGGCGAATCCCCCTTGGCGAAAACTTGGCGTGCGGGGAACCTCGGCGATTGATTTGGCACTCACGGATAAAAACTTTCTGAGTACCCATCACCTGCAGCTCAGCCCCGACCAACTCGCCCAACTCCGCAAGGAGATCTATCAACTCCTGAGCCAGCGCACGCTGCAGAGCTCGCGTGATTTGATCGCCTTCGCCGGCGACGTGGCACGGCTCAACGAAGTGCGTACCGGCTTGACGCCCACCGCGACCATCTTGGAGTTCGTTACCGCCGCGGCGGAAGGTTTGGACGATTACTCATCGTTCCTGACCGCCGACCAATTGCGGGAAGTCTATTCGCAAATTGAAGGGAACTTCGTCGGCCTGGGCGTCGAACTCAAGGCCGAGAACGGTGCCCTGTTAATCGTGCATGTAATTCCCGGTAGCCCCGCCGAGCGAGCCGGCATCTTGGCCCAAGACCGTATCGTAGCGGTCGATGGCAAAAGCACCGCCGTGTTGTCGACCGACGAAGCCGCCTCGATGCTCACCGGTGCCGAGGGATCCTACGTTCGCGTGACGGTTTACTCACCCAACACCGAGCCGCGCGTGTTGAACATCCGCCGCGAGCACGTCGACGTACCGAGCTTGGAAAACTCCAAGATCGTCGACTCCGATTTTGGCATCGCCTATATTCGCATTCCCGCGTTCCAAAAGACAACCGCCCGCGATTTGGAAACGGCCCTGTGGGATTTGCATCGCCAAGGGATGCGCTCGCTGGTGCTTGATTTGCGCGGCAATCCTGGTGGTTTATTAACCGCCTCGGTGGAAGTCGCTGATAAGTTTCTTACCGAAGGCAAGATTGTCTCCACCCGTGGCCGCAGCCCGCAAGAAGATTTCGATTACCCCGCCCACTACGGCGGCACGTGGCGAGTTCCCTTGGTGGTGCTGATCGATGGCGACAGCGCAAGCGCGAGTGAAATCTTTGCCGGTGCCATCAAGGACAACAACCGAGGGACGATTGTCGGTTCCACCTCGTTCGGCAAGGGTTCCGTTCAAGGTATCTTTCCCCTCGGTTTTGCCGGTGCGGGAATCCGGCTCACGACCGCGAAGTTCTATTCCCCCAGCGGTGCGCCCATCAGCCACCATGGCGTCGAACCGCATGAAAAAGTGCAAGTGGTGGCCAAACCGGTGACCGGAACCATCGATCTTGCCAACCAAGAAGCGAGCGATTTGGTCCTGCAGGCCGGCATTCAGGCCGCCCGCAGCCGGCTAGCTTCGCGGTAGCGGTTGACGATTTCGCCTCGGTGGCAAATACTGACGGTTTCCCTTCCGCGCAGTTTTCCCGAAGATTTTAGGCGACGTACGACGCTTCTCGCCGCTGTGTTCCTTTCGTTTCGATTGGTGATCTGACAATGCCGTACAAAAAAGAAGATGACGACGACCTGTTTGAAGACGACTTCGAATTCGTCGATGATGATGATGACGACGACGATGAAGAGGAGGATGAGGAGGAATACGAAGAAGACGACGATGAAGAAGATAGCGATGAAGAAGATTCCGAAGTAGCGGAAGAAAAAAAGAAAGCCCCTCCTGCCAAACCCGCAAGAAGTAGCGCCCGGAGCGAGAAAGCTCCGCGTGAACCCGAGGCCAAAGGCCGCGGTCGAGCGGCTCCCAAGCCGCGTGGCAAGGCAGCGGCCGAGAAACCTTCTCCCGCTCCGGCACCCGAAGAAGAAGTCGCTGAGGAGGCGGAAGAGCCGGAAGTCGCTCCAGCACCGACGGGCCCTCCCGCGGACCACGTGGTTCACGTGTACGAGTTTCGCAAGTTCAAGCGGACGATTCAGCGCGATTTTACCAGCGATGACGCCGACAAATTCGCGGCCGAATATAACCGCACCTCTTCAAATCACAGCCGCTGGGCCGTGTCGGGCAATAAAGAAGACAGTCCCACGCCGAAAATTTAGCGGGTGATTGGCCCCTGCTGAATACTGGGCGTACAATTCCGGGACGCGACCGTCAAAACGGTGCGACTCGCACGATCGCGCCCCATGGCGCGGCTGTGCCAATCGGAACCGTAGCGCTGATCCAAACTGGCGGCGCCGCAAAATGCTCCGCTCGGCGCGCCTTTCCCCGCGTTTGCGCAGCAGGCCGTGGTACGATACTGAGGGTTGTTATTGCTCGATTTTTCGATTGCAGCCGGCGCACGCCGCGCTTGCTCGTCCATTCTTAAAATATCCAGCAAGAATTTTTCTTCTTTTGAATTGAGGTAGGTATCGCATGAATGCATCACCGCGAATTCTAAGTCTTCTCGGTAGCGCGTTGCTGCTGGGTGTTGTCATCGCTCCTGCTGAGGCCCAACTGACCCGCGATCCGCAGGCCACGGCCGAGTACGAAGAAGGCATGGAGCTGCTGGAAGCGGAAAAGTGGGACGACGCGATCGTCGCTTTCAGCAAGGCGACTGATATCGACAACACTTTTGCCGAGGCGTACGTCGGGCGGGCGGATGCCTTGCGCGAGCTGGAAGATTATACGAACGCGCTGACGCTTTATCGTCAGGCCGAAAGCATTAACCCCAAGATTCCAGGCATCTATCTGGGCCGCGGCATCTGTTATCGTGAGATCGGTGAAATCAATCTCGCCTTGAATGATTTTAATAATGCGATGGAGCTCGACCGCAACAACCCGGAGGTCGCGGCCAACCTAGGCGACCTGTTGACTAATAGGGTGCAGGATCCGACGAGCGCTTTACGAGTGCTCGACAAGGCCGCCGAACTCGATCCAAGTAATGCCGAAGTATTTCGCAATCGGGCCTTCGCTCACGCACAAATGCGGCACTTCGACGAAGCGGAAGCGGACATGGCGAAGTCGGTGGAATTGAAAGACGACGACTTCGAAACTTTCGCGATGCAAGCTAACATTTACTTGTTTCAGGACAAGCCGGAAAAACTTCCGCTCGCTATTCAAGCACTCACAAAAGCCATAGAAACCTATAAGCCCGAAGAAACTACCGATCCGAAAACCTATGTCCAAGGCTATCTCTTGCGGAGCGACGCCAACTTGAAGTTGGCAACTGATTCGCGAACCCCCGAGGAAGAGCGTGAGAAATATTTCCAGAATGTTATTGCCGATGCCAATGCGGTGCTCGCGGAAGCTCCCGATCAGTATCCGCTCTCAGGTCAGGCTTTGTATCGCAAGGGAGTCGCCCTGCGCATGGAAAGTGTCTTCGGCGAAGCAATCAAAGCCTTTACCGATGCGATTCAGCAATTGCCCGCTGGTGAATCGGGTTCGTACGCCCCCGAGGCTTACTTGAAGCGCGGGATATGTTGGCACATGCAAGGCGAGAATCGCTTGGCGCGTGGCGATTTCCAACAGGCTGCCACAATGGATTACACCGACCCCCGGCCGCATTTGTGGATGGGTTTCACCTACGATGAAGAAGGGGACTTTCGCTCGGCGATCGATGCCTTTGGCGAAGCGATTTCCAAGAATCCAAATTTCTCACTGCCGTATGTTAATCGTGGTTTAGCTTACGTGCAGCTCAAAGAATATCAACGAGCAGTCGACAATTTTATTGAAGCAACTCGCGTCGACCCGACCAATCCCGAAAATCATTTGAAGCGCGCTCACACGTATATGATGATGGAAGAACACGAAAAGGCATTCAATGCCTACGATTTGGCACTGCAGTTCGATGAGAGCAACGCCGCTGCCTTTGAAGGTGCCGCCCGAGCCTTGCGAGCATTAGGCCGGGATGCGGCGGCTGAGACTTATGAATCACAAGCTCAAAAATTGAAAACCGAGCAAAGCTAGCTCGTCTCCATCACCACGGATTATCATCAACCGGCGAGCGCACCAGCGCTCGCCGGTTTTTTGTTTGATTCGCCGTTCGTTGTCTGTTCTGTACAACCTGAATGCCTTCACGCGTGCCTCGGTTGCGGGGCGTTAATCACTTCTTCGGTGACGTCGGCCACAAAGTCGTCGACCTGCTCGGACTGGCCTGGCATATCGGCACCTACGTTCACGCCCACTCCGGGATTTTTTAAGAACCAATAGAGCATGTCACGGGTCGCGCTCATATAAGTAGGAAACAGCGGCAAGGGATTGATGGCGTGCTCGGCGGCATATTTCTTGGTGAGTTCCTCGAGTTGATCGTGCGATACTCGGGGATGCCGGTGATGCGGGCCGTGCACAAAAATGTCAAAGTTCAGGAAGGTGCAGAACTTGGTGACAAAATTATCACCAATGACCGTCCGCGTGCCGCGCAGGGGGTCGTAACTCTGCATGCCCAAATGTTCGGTGAGCTTACGGCCATTTTGAAATAAACCCGCGAGTGTGTAGGGAATGAGCCAGACCAGCGCGAACGTCGTCCAGCCGTTGTAATAGGCGACGACGCCCAGAACTGCTCCCCAGAAGCACGCCATGCCAAAGTACTCCCAACGGATCGCGCGGCGCTGCTCGGCCTTGAGTGGCGATTCGGGATGAAAATAGATGCGGCCGTAAACAATGGGGGCGGTTGCGAACCCCAACAACAAATCGCACCAGACAAAAATCTTGCGAAACCAGCGGGGGGCCCTAGGGTCGGAATAGGGCCACAATTCCCAGTCGTTTGGTTTATTCAAATAGGCATGATGGCGAATATGCGTCTCGCGGTAAGCGGTATATGGCACCAGCATCAGCCAACCTAACACTCGGCCGAGTGCGACGCTCAACCGCTGAGAACTGAATAGCGTTTGATGGGCCGTCTCATGAAAGCAACTCGTCCAGCAAAACATGAAGTAGCTGGTCACGAGCATCCAAAAGACCTGCATGGCCCAATGCTCGACCGGCCAGGGAAAGGCCACCAAGTACATCGAAAGAATCTGGGCGGGGAAAAATAAGAAACGGAGGATCGTTTTACGATTGGCGATGGCTTCTTTTTCGGCGGCGGAGAATTGTGTCAAACTCATAGTGAGACCACTCGTGTAAGGTAAAATGTTAGAAGCAGGTCCTCCTGACTTTAAGAACATTCTTCATGGCTTTTTAGCAGACCCCAGCAAAAAGCGTGCCTTCTTTTACCATCTTACTATTCCACTATCGGCAATCAACGGCGTCGAATTATGCCAAATTGGCCGGAATAAAACCAAAATCGCCCCTTATGAAACCCTCGGATCATGTATCGGTCATCACACTGCGACGCTGGTGATCGAGAGGCTGCGACGGGGCCGTGGGTTCGAACCCCACCATACCGCAAAAATGGCGTTCCACCCGGTCGATAAAATCGGACGGGTTTTCCTCAAATGCGAAATGCTGGGCCTTGGGCACCACGTCTTTTTCGCAGTTCGGCAGAAGTTCAATCAGTTTGAGGCACATCGGCAAGAACGGCGAAAACTCCCCGTGCAAACAAACGCACGGGGTGGCGATGTCGGCAATGCTCTCCGTCGTCAGTCCGGCAGGCTGCGCAACGTCTTTGCCGCAAGTGGTTCCCGCCAAGCGGACGAGGCGATTGAGGGTGGCTTCGCCGGCCCGTTCAATGAACATCTTTTTCTTCCGAGGCGAAAGATTCGCGGCCTGTTGAAGCATCTCGCTCAAGTCCCACAAATTGCCGGCAATCGCCATCCCAGCCGTGGCGGCGTTTTTTCTATACGCCCGGAAGCCGAGCCACTTGCGGGGATTTGCCTGCAGATGATGCAGCGCCGGAACAAAGGGATCGGATAGCACAACTCCCGCAATGAGCTCTGGGTAGTCCTGCGCGGCGTGCAGTGCAACGGCGGCACCGAAGCTATGCCCCATCAACAAAGCGGGTTTCAAGTTGAGGGCTTCGTGCAGCGCCGCGAAATCGGCACTCATGTCGGCGGTCGTGTAATGATCGGGGGGCGTGTCGCTGTAGCCATGCCCCCGCATGTCGTAGGCGGTGACGCGGAACTGCTTGGCCAGTTTGGTCATAAGCCCGCTGAGCATCCACACGGCCAAGTTGCCGGTGACGCCGTGAATCAACACCGCATCGGGGGCACCCACGGGCCCGGCCTGCTGGTAATGGAATTTCAGGTTGCCGAGTTGGGCGTGGGGCATAGCGGCAGAATTGTCACCAACAGGAAAAACTCAGGCGGATCGGTTAGAAATTGTGCCGTCGGCTTCCAGTTGCAAACGAATAAAGTTGGCAAATTGGCCAATCGTGACGTCGCGTTGATCGAGCCGACCCAATTCCGCCATGAAATCGGCAAAAGGAAATTGCCGTTGGTAGTGCCGTTCCACAAGTTCGTTGAGCATGACCAAGTCGATCGACTCGATGGCAAGATCGGCAAAGAGCTGCGAACTCTCGGTTACCGGCGTCGCGGCGGAATAGTCCTTGAGTTCACGGATAATGCCGACCACTACGTCGACAACGCTTCGCTGCATGGCGGCATGGCCGTTGAGCAGCGGCTCGATTTCAAGCGGGCTCTTCGCGAGCGGAACAATTTTGCTTACCGCCTCGCGGCCTGAATTTTCTGTCCGAGCATCTTCGTTCCATTGGCCAACGATTTCGAGTTCGCCGCGGAGATACAAATCCTTGCAACCGCGGCGTTGGAGTTTGCCACTGCTGGTGCGTGGAATTTCGCTTCCCTTGACGAGCACGATGGCATGCGGACCCAGTTCATGCTCTTGAGCCAAAGCTCCACGCACGGCAGAAAACAGTTCTTCTTGATTGAGCTTTTGGGCACGCATCACGCCGCAAACGACCACCACGCGCTCTTCGCCGTGGACGTCGACGCCAAACGACACGACGTGATCGCGGCGCAAGGCCGGATGGCAGACCTCGACGGTCCGCTCGATGTCCTGCGGATAATGGTTGCGGCCGCGCACGATGATCAAATCCTTGATTCGTCCGGTGACGAACAATTCGCCGTCGGCCAAAAATCCCATGTCGCCCGTGCGGAGGAAAGTTCCCTTCTCGCCGGGCAAAGTGGCTTGGAAGGTCTCGGCCGTGGCGGCACGGTTGTTCCAATAACCGAGTGCTACGCCGGGGCCACGCACCCAAATTTCGCCAATGTGGTCGGGGGCGCTCCTCTTGAGCGTCACCGGATCGACAATGGCAATCTCTTGACGATCGACGCTCACGCCGCAGCCGACAATTGCCCGTCCCACGCCAGCCGCTACCGGCACGACGTGATTGCCGGCAAGTTCGTGGGGATCGAAGGAACGAATGATCGGCGGAGCTGATTTGTCGCCACCGCTGACGATCAAGGTCGCTTCGGCAAGGCCGTAACATGGATAAAAAGTTTCGTTGCGGAAACCGACCGCGGCGAAACGCTCGGCAAAACGCCGCATGGTGTCCGGCCGCACCGGTTCGGCCCCGTTGCACGCCAGGGTCCAGCAACTCAAATCGAGTTCGGCCATTTCCTCGTCGGAAATTTTTTGCACGCAAAGATCGTAAGCGAAGCTTGGGCCGCTGGTGGCATAGGCACGGTATTTGGTAATCGCCTTGAGCCAACGCACCGGCCGCTTCACGAACGACAACGGCGACATCAGCACGGTCCGCCGGCCACTTTGCAACACCTGCAAAACAAGACCGATGAGACCCATATCGTGGTACATGGGGAGCCAAGAAACGGCAACCGCATTGGGCTCATCGAATTTTTTAATGTGCTCGAAGTTGAACATCAAGTTGGCGTGTGTGAGCATCACGCCGCGGGGTCGGCCCGTGGAACCTGAGGTGTACTGCAGCAGGGCCAAAGTCTGCGGACCGATCTCGGGGCGGCGATAGTCGCTACCGTCTTCAGCTGAGATTTCGTCGGTGATCACCACGTGGCCCGCTTGCTCCAAATAGGAACCGAAGCGGTGGGCTTCGCTTGAGCTCGTGAGCACGATGTCGGCTTGCGAGTCTTGCAGAATGGCACGCAGACGGGCCCCCGTGCGACGAATTCGCATGGGGTCGGGAGGATAAACGGGCACGGCCACGATCCCCGCATAAAAGCAACCCACCAGCGCGACGATGTATTCGATACTCGATTCGTACACCAACGCAGCGCGATCCCCTTGATGGGCGAGGCTTTGCAATCGGGCGGCAACGGCCTTGGCGCGCATTTCCAATTCGCGAAAGGTGATGTTCAGCTCGTCATCTTCGCCCTCGGGCAAAAATGTGTAGGCAATATCGGTGGGAATCGTGCTCGACAATTCCTCGAGGGCGTGAACCAAACTCGCGTGCTGTTTGGCCGGAATCTCAAAGGCAAGCTGCCGGCGAGTATCATCTAATTCTTGGTGCATCTCTCTCTATTTAAACTCTGGCTTTAATGAAAGACTTGGGAGCCGGTAACCGCAGGGGTTCGTTTAATCATTACCCTAGTGACTGCATGCAATACGCAGTCATGACCAATATGCAAATTGCGGACCTGACCGGCGTGGAGGGTCGAGGCGAGAACAGCATTGTACACATTATTGGCCTCTCATGAACCAGCCCAACTCTGCAATTTACCTGCGAATCGGCGAATCCTGTTACGGGCGTAGGGATCATGACTTCTATGAAATCTCTGCGGTCTAGAGCCTAGATTTGACTCCCTGGCATCAATCTGAGCACAAAAATCGCACTTTCCGCAAGCTAATCTTGAGGGTTTGTATGCGAGGACAGTTGGGAGGATTTGGTGCGTGAAAATTAAAGCCGAGGGATTGCAATTCCTCGGCCTTCTTGCCGCCTTGCGAGTCTTCGGGGGTCCCCTATACTGGGTTTTTCGGTCAGGTTGCGGTGACTTGCCCGTCTGGAATCAAGCCTGTTCGTGCAAAGCTCTGTTCGCAAAAGGAATTGCCGCGTGGAAAGTCCGCCACCCTCGTCCACACAATCATCTTTCTTGGCCCGCCACGATTTTTTAATCCGCCGGCTACACTCGCTCTCGGGTTTGATCCCCGTGGGTGGATATATGATCGTGCATCTGCTGGTGAATGCTAGCGTGCTCGAGAGCCCCAACACGTTTCAGAAGAACGTCTATCAAATCCACAGCCAGGGGGCGCTACTGCC
>JBGTEU010000368.1:0-3224 GCA_041747595.1 Bythopirellula sp. | reverse complement strand
ATCGTTATTTGCCCTCACCCCTGGATCGCGAATTTTACGCCCTCGATCCCAAGGAAGAAGGGAAGAAGATTCCGCTCACCAGCGATCCCAAGGATCCGTTCGTGGGGATGGCCTTTAAGATCGTCGACGACGAATATGGCCAGCTCACATACACCCGCGTCTATCAGGGCACGGTTGCCAAGGGCGAGGCCTACTTCAACCAACGTACCGGCAAGAAGGAACGCTTTAGCCGCATCGTCAAAATGCACGCCGACAAGCGGGAAGAAATTGACAAAGCCGAGGCAGGCGACATCGTGGCGATCATGGGCATCGACTGCGCGAGCGGTGATACCTATTGTTCAACGGCGAATTATTGCACCCTTGAGAGCATGTTTGTTGCCCAGCCGGTAATCAAAATGTCAATCAACCCCCTGTCGCGCGACAATGCCGACAAGTTGGGCAAAGCCTTGCAGCGATTCCGCAAGGAAGATCCCACCTTCCAGGTGGCAACCGACGATGAAACGGGCGAAACCGTCATCGCGGGCATGGGCGAATTGCATCTCGAGATTTACGTCGAACGCATCAAGCGCGAATACGGCGTCGAGGTCGAAGTCGGTGCCCCCAAAGTGAGTTACCGTGAAAGTGGCACCGTGCCCTATGCGTTCGACCACAAGCGCAAGAAACAGACGGGCGGTTCGGGTCAGTACGGTCACATCAAGGGCGCGATGAGGCCCATGACTGCCGAAGATCGTGAAGAGGCCGCGGGTAGCGAACTCTTGTTCGTCGATAAAATCACGGGCGGCAAGATCCCCAAGAACTTTATCCCCGCAATCGAAAAAGGTTTTCGCCAAATGCTGGATAAGGGACCCTTGGCCGGCTATCCCGTGGTGGGGCTCACTGTGGAAGTCAACGATGGTTCGTATCACGAAGTTGACTCGTCGGATATGGCGTTTATGCTCACCGCACAGGAATGCTTCCGCGAAAACTTCCAACGTATGAAGCCTGTTTTGCTCGAGCCGATCATGCTCGTTGAAATCGAGTGTCCCGAGTCCTTCCAGGGTCCGGTGGTCGGTCAGATTTCCAGTAAGCGTGGCATGGTGGTATCAACCGACACGATGAACAAGATCACCAAGATCATTGCCGAGGTACCGCTGGCGGAGACGTTTGGCTACTCGACCGATTTGCGGAGCCAAACCCAAGGCCAAGGCACGTTCACGATGGAGCTGAGCAAGTACTCACCAGTGCCGGGCAACATCCAGACCGAGAACATCGCCGACCGCAAACGCGAGCTGCAACCGGCGTAAGCAAGCTTGTTACTTTGATACCAAAAACAACGCCCAGGGATTGCAATCCCTGGGCGTTTGCTTTTGTTCTCAAAACTTACAACCCTACCAGCGGCGTCCGCCGCCGGCGCCACTGCCACGCCCACTGCGTTCCGCCTTGGGACGTGCTTCGTTCACCGTGACGGTGCGGCCATCGATCTCGCGGCCGTTGACCCCTTCAATCGCGGCCCGAGCTTCTTGATCGTCGTTCATCGTCACGAACGCGAACCCCCGCGGCCGACCCGTTTCACGATCCATCACAATGGCCACTTCTTCCACGCGCCCGTGATCGCTGAATGCGCTCTCGAGACCTTCCTGGGTGGTTGAATACGACAAGTTACCCACATACAACTTCATCTATCGGACTCCACAAGCACGGGCCCTTTGCCACGTAGGCCTAGAATCAAAGTTCGACAAGATTCGATTCAGTCTGACGAGAAAAGCGCCTTTACGGGCAAGACGGTCACTAGGCGGCGAACGCTAAGGCCGGGGGAGGAACACCCTCTTGCCAACAAAAAGACTCCCACTGCAATCGCGACTCGAAAAGCTCGGATAAGCCTGCGTGCCGCGATAATGCACCATCGCGTGCCATTCTAGCGACTTCCCTTGCCATGTCGAGAATATCCTGTCGACTACCAGAATTTCTCGCTTTTTCATCGCAAAAGCACTAATTCTGGGGGGCGTTCTTACCAACTCCACTCTCTGACGAACTCGTTTGGTATCTAACGATTGAGCTCTGCACGAATTTGACTGAGAATTTCATAATAGCGCCAGGCCGCCGGAACATTTGGCTCTTGATGATGATCAGGTTTCAAAATGAGATTGCCCGTCGATTTCAGCGCGCTCGCTACAATCGCGTTCTGGCAAACCTTGGCCCGGGTGGCGGCAACAATCAACTGATAGTGTTCCCCCGGTTTCTCAGGTCGATAAGAAAATCGCTTGCCGTGGAAACTAACCCAGTCGATCCCCATGGCACGCATGTTTGCCGAGGCCAAATCCCCTGCGTTTTTTGCCTCGAAGGCGATCATCTGGGCAACTTGGTCGCGCGTGAATTCCCATTTTAAGCCTGGAAAGGTGGCTCGCGGGTCGCTCGAGCCCTCGGGATACTTCATCGCTTGCCAAAAACCTTCGAGGCTGGCGTAGCGCTGGCCGCAATAAGTGAACGGTGTCGCGGCGAAGTTGGATAACAGTCCCAACTCATTCCGCTTGGAGAGAATGACCTCGCCGGGTTTCGCGTCCTGGGGCAAGATCTCCCATTCAGGTTTATCGGCGTCATCCACGGCCGACCACCAATGCCGTGGATAAAACGGCCCAGTTGGTTTGCCCAAGAAGAATTCGAGCGGAAGATCAACCCGCTCCCGCCAAGATCGCTCCGAGTGTTCCGCCCCGGCAAATTTGCAGGTGAGCCAGTTGCAGCCGCGCTGGTAACCACGTTTTGCGACCGCGTCATCCATCCGCCATTGGAACGGTTCATAATTCTTGTCGAGCGTCTCGGTGCCAAAATCAAAATAAAGCTTGTGGCACCGCGGATCAGGCAGCCGACGGCGAAAGGCGTCAACCAGCATGCCATCGCCGAGCGGATAATGCCCCGAAACGCTCCCTGCCCCGCCGAAGACGTGGGGATATTCGCAAATCGCGTAAAGAGAAATGAACGCTCCTCCAGAAGAACCCATGATGAACGTATTCGCACGTTCAGGCTGAGTGCGATAAGTTTTGTCGATGAACGGCTTCAACTCCGCCACGAGGAATGTCAGGTATTGGTCACTCCGCAGATCGTCGACGGTAAGCGGTGGGTGATCCTTCCCCGCAAGTTCCTGAAAAACTGCCGCACGCCCCTGAGGATCGAGATCACGAAACGGTCTGGCCGGCAGATATTCCCGCGTCCTGTGGGGCGTGTTCCAAATGCCCACGACAATCGCCTCG
>JBGTEU010000367.1:0-5373 GCA_041747595.1 Bythopirellula sp. | reverse complement strand
ACATGATTCGGCTGCCGATCAAACTCACCCCACGCCGACGACCCCCGCGGCAGATACTTTGCCGAGCGGTCTCCGACCTGCTTACTCCACGGTTGGGGAACAAGTGACTACGGGCCAAAAAAACGAGTGGCCCGCGGAATTAATTCACATCGTCACCAATGGCGACACCTTGGAAAAACTCGCCGAGCGGTATCTCAACGATCCCGGCCGGGCACTCGAGATCTTTGACCTCAACCGCGATCAGTTGAGCAACCCCCACCTGTTGCCAATCGGCGTGGAATTGCGCGTGCCGGTTGATCCGAATCGCATTCTCGATTAGTCGCTATTTGCGTTGCACCCATTCGAACGACTGATCGACCAGCCGGGCTTTCAAAAAATTGTCGATATGAGGCAACATTTTGAACTGTGGGTCGACCAACAACTTGCTCCCTTGCAGCGTCGTCGGCAGCGGATAGTCGAACAAATCCTTCATCTCGCGAATGCGGTCGATCGGGGGTTCGGGGTGATAACGCTCGAAGTTCTTGTAAACCGTCTCGGCACTTTGCTTCGCCTTGGAATCCTGGCTGCCATACACCAACATCACGGAAAGCATTTCTTGCACCGCGGGGTGCTTCAACGGGGCAACCAACGGCAGGCCCCTTTGTTTCCAAATGGGTGAGGCAAGAATCAGCGCTTTGACGTCCTGCCCCTGCTTGCGATTGGCGAGTGGCGGGGCCTCCCAATCGACTGCCGACCAAATCAGCGCCACGTTAGCCCCCATGCCAGCTCCGACCAGGCAGAGCTTATTCAGGTTTAATTCCTGCGCGTCATTCTTTTCAACCAAAAAACGTCGGACGGCTTCCATGTCGAAGCGAACCATGTCTTCGTAATCGATGGGCTTCAGCCTGGCGGCGTCGATCTCCAGCGTTTGGCCATTCGCATCGACCGCCAACGTGCTGCCGCCATGACCGCGTAAATCGACGGTCAGAACGGCGTGTGATTTCACGCGCTCGTCCGTAGGCGATTGCAACGCCTGGGCGAGATTGTTAAAGATCGTGCGCCCTTCCTTGTAATCGTGCAGCATCACGATGGGAACCGCATCGCGACCGGCCGTGCTGCGGTAATAGGTGGCCGCCAACCGCACGTCGTCTTTGGTAACGAGAGAAATCTCTTCAGGAGCCGCGGGCCGCGTGCCGCGCGTTTGAGCGGAAAGCTTGGTCGTCAGCAAGAGAACGCACGAAAGTATCAGGAAATAACGAAGCGCGGTCATGCCACCCTCACAAGTCAGGAGCCGAAATTGTCTCATTTCATTTTACCCTGGGGCATGGCTCGACACTATGGACAAGGTACGGGGTTAAATCTCTGAATAACAGCCTTAGACGGTACCGGCCACGTGGAGAGCATTTCTTGCGAACGACCGGAAAAAGTAGACAGCTTGTCGGCTTGGCCGTTCTTGTCCACAATCAAGAGACGAGCACTTGCCAGAGTCCTTTGCAGGTCTCCCATGAAATACCTCACTCTTCGATCACCTCATTCCACCGCTTGGATTACCAGTGTGGTGCTGCACTTGGGCCTGACCGTGGTGTTGGGTCTGACGACAATCGTTCTCCCCGGCAAGCTGGAAGAACTGTCGCTCGCGCTCGAAACGATCACGCTGCCGGAAGAAGCGATGCTCACGCAGGAGTTCGTCGCTTCGGATCTCACCCCCGCGGAGATCGGTGCGCTGAGTCAGCACGGCGACGAATCGGCACTCGCCTCGGCTGTCGAGTTCGACGATACCTCGCTCGTTCTGTTTGAGCACGAACAGGTGAGCGAACTCGGCGAGCGACTCACCGTCGACGTGCCGGCACCCGTGTTTCGCGGCCCGGAACTTTCCGAGCGGCTTCCCGTGCAGGGGGCAGGCAGCGTGGGAACGACCGGCGCGATGGGGGCCATCGACCGCGTCACTCAAGAAATTCTCACCTCCGTGGAACAAAAACCGACGCTCGTGGCATGGCTGTTCGATGAATCAGGAAGCCTCAAGGGCGAACGCGCGGAGATACTGCGGCGTTTTCGTCGCGTCTATGAAGAACTCGGTGTGATCGAGCTTGCCGACAACCCGGCGTTCAAGAATCAAGTGGATAAGCCCTTGTTGACTGTGGTGGCTGGCTTTGGCGAAGAGATCACCTACTACACTCCACGGCCTACCGACAGCATTCAAGAAATCGAAGCCGCGGTGGAATCGATCGGTGATTCCAACTCTCGTTACGAATACGTGTTCCAGGCGATTGCCGCGCTCTCGGAAAAGCTTCGCACCTACCGGCTCAATCGTAAGAACGAGCGGAACGTGATGATCGTTGTGTTCACCGACGAATCGGGAGACGATTTCGACCGCCACGAAGCCACGATCGACGTCTGCCAACGGCTGGCGATACCCGTGTATGTGGTGGGCCGCCCTGCCCCGTTCGGTCGCGAAACGGCCTATGTGAAGTGGATCGATCCCGATCCGAATTTCGACCAACGGCCCCAATGGGTGCCGGTGAGCTTGGGTCCCGAATCGCTGCGGCCCGAAGTGCTGAAGCTCCAATTCTTCGGTGCGGGACGCAGGGAGGATTTGCTCGATTCGGGTTTTGGCCCCTACGGTCTCACCAAGCTTTGTTACGAAACGGGTGGGCTGTACTTTGCCGTGCATCCCAATCGCGCTGTGGGTCGATGGATCAACGGCAATCAAACCAATAATCTTACGGCTCACTTCGCAGCTTTTTTTGATCCCGAGGTGATGAAGAAATACCAACCCGATTATTTTTCGGAACGGGAATACCGCCGGCAGTTGAGCAAGAATCGCGCACAGGCGGCACTGGTCGAGGCGGCACAACTCTCGTGGACTTCTCAAATGTCTGACTTCTCAACCAACTTTCCCCGACGTGATGATGCCACCTTGGCGGCCGATTTGTCACGCGCCCAACGCGCCGCCGCGATCCGCCAACCCGAGCTCGATCGCCTCTGTCAGGTGTTGCTCGGTGGCGAAAAAGATCGTGAGAAACTTCGCAGCCCGCGGTGGCAAGCCGGTTACGATTTGGCACTGGGCCGCGCGCTCGCCGCCAAAGTCCGCACCGACGGATACAACGTGATGCTCGCCCAGGCGAAGCAAGGCATGTCGTTTGAAAGCGGGGGAAACAACACTTGGCAACTTCGTGCCGACCGCGAATTGGCCAACAGCACGCTCGAAAAATTTGCTGAGCAGGCTGAAAGCTTGCTCAAGCAAGTTATTGCCCAACACCCCGACACTCCGTGGGCAATGCTCGCGACGCGGGAATTGGCGACGCCGTTGGGTTGGCGATGGGGCGAGACTTACACATTCATTCCCGAGCTCGCGCAAGTGAACAATAACGCCCCGCCGAGGCAGAGACCGCCCGATCAGCCGCGTCCTACGCCGCCGCCACGCCGCGATCCGCCGCCGCTTTAGGACGGCGACTCGTTGGCTCACGGCTGTTGTTTCAAGAAAAATTATCGATTCGACACGGCGTCGAGCGCGAAGTGCGCATTGGGATCGTGTTTGTAGAACAGACTGCCGATCTGAACCGACACGACTTCCACGAATTGGGCCTCGAATTCTTGCACCGGCTTGTCGGACGCGGGGATGCCGGCGTTTCGTGGGAAAAGAATCTGCCCCACGTTGCGGCTCCAAATCCGCTCGCCATCCCGTTTGGTCATGTCGTATACAGTCACGTGAACGTCGGTGTCGCCTTGGTAAAGCGTTGATCCCTTGTACAAATCGAAACTGTCGAGTTCCACGTACACGACGCGGGTTGCTTTGACGGCTCGGCCAAGATCTTTGTAATTCTCCCAATCCTGCTCGTCGACCCAATTGTCGACCTCGCGGGGACTCACGACCTTAATCCCTTTCACTTTTTCTTCCAGCAACTGACTAATCCGCTTGCCGATGCTCCGCGCGGCACCGGTATGCCGATATTCATTGGAGGAAGGAGGCCGACAAACGACGACCACGCGTTGTCCCTTAAGATCGTCACACTGGGCGTCGACCACGTTTCCCCCCTGCCAGAAATAGATGCCCGTCGCCAGAGCGGAGTGGAGACAACCCGTCGAGAAACCCAACAGCACAAGCGTCAGACCTAATCCGCACAAGCGACTCTGTCGTGAAAGGGGCCGTTCCATCTTTCATTCCTTTTCCAGAGGAGGCTGCCACGCGGGCAGTATTTATGGCGAGCCCTCTTGGCTGCCGATAACTTTCAATTCTCAGTTTAGAACCACGCTCTCCGCACCCAATCAAGGACTGCGATTGCCGCCAAACCACTGCCGACGGCTAGCAGCGTTCGTCCCGACGGTTTTGCAACCCACCAGCGTCCGATGCTCGCCGACAACAACAACCACGGCGCGCCAACAATCGCCACGCACCACAACAGGGTGGCCGTAAGGTTGGCCCGCGCCGCCGCGGCCCACTCGCCACGCACGGCGTAAGCCCACGCGGTGGTCGCACCGCAAGTGGGACAAACACGGCCCGTCCAGCGATAAAAACTACACGGCGTGAGACCCAACTGTTCGTGCGTGCCGAATCCTCGCGGATCAGGCTCCAAGCTTCTCGCGGTCACCAATAACAGCAACACGCAAACGCTCGCCACGGCCAGCATGAGCCGACCGGCGGGCGAAATCCTTCGCAAGTTTTGCGCGTGAACCATGCCGATGCCACGATTTGCGCGAGGGACGATAGTGGAACGAAGTAGATTCTTCAAGGCGGATCGGGTTGACTGGTCTGTCACGGGGCCCCTCGCCGCCGAATCTCGATTCAGATTGGTAAATTGGGAGTTCTGTGGAACAAGGGAGTTCTTGAGGTTGGCCTGTTTGCCCTGTTTGCCTTGTTTGGCCGTTCGTGTTTCTGGGCCAGGTTGTCCAGGTTGGCAAGGTTGGCAAGGTTGGCAAGGTTGGCAAGGTTTGCAGGTTGGCAACGAGCAAAACGTGCCAGACAACAGAGCAACAAACGCCATCACGTCACGGAATTGGTGCTTCGAGCAAGACTCAGGTTAACCCCGCGCGCGGCCATTTGCGACAATGAAATTTGGCCACTGCGAAGATTTTTTCTGGATGACGCGCTTGCGCGGGAATAACGGGAGGGTAGACCCAAACAATCAAATCGCGTGGTCAAAGCCCGTGCCGTGGAATTCTTCGCACGGGAAACTGCGGCACGCCCAATGAAATTCGAAGTTGGTTACCCGCCTCTCGTGTTATTTGTGAAAGTGTGCCAACCACTTTGATCTTTACCCGACCAGAAATAGCCCCTTTTTACTAACTTTGCTGTTGTCGTACTTGTTGCACAATGTCCTGGCGAGTGCTTGACGATCAGAATCACCGAGCACCATATTTGTCATTGAGGCGGAGCTGCTTCTTATTGCTCTTCGA
>JBGTEU010000366.1:0-3484 GCA_041747595.1 Bythopirellula sp. | reverse complement strand
GGTGGTTCGCGAGATTCTTGCCACTTTGCGGTCGTAATTCGTGGGGCAGCCATCCTGGCTGCCAACACTGAGTGCAGGCTGGAAGCCTGCGAACAAATACTGCAGGCTGGAAGCCTGCATCACACAACGAAACCCCTTCTGGCCCGCTGGCCAGAAGGGGTTTTCTGCTGTATCGTGTCGTGAGCAATCGGTCGTTAGACTATCTCATCCCGAGGGAGGCTTGCTCCGCCGAAGGCGGAAGGGATCTGGCATGCGACACCTTCACGCATCGAATACGTGAGGTGATTGAACCCAGATTCCTCAAGTCACGCCGCAATAGACTAGAGCCGGCCTTTTGGAATGACACTTTTCCACGCTTTGCAAAAGGAACTTCCTGTGATGATGACGCCTCAAGACGTGTTGGCTCTCTGCCGGGAGCGTGGGGTCCGCGCGGTTGATTTGCGGTTCATGGATTTCCCCGGCCTGTGGCAGCATTTCACGATTCCCGTCGAGAAGCTTGAAGAGGAAGTCTTTGAAGACGGGCTCGGTTTCGATGGCTCGAGTATCCGCGGCTGGCAGGCGATCAACGAAAGCGACATGCTGCTGGTCCCCCAGGCAGAAACGGCATTTATCGATCCCTTCACCGAGATCACGACGCTCTGCATGATTTGCAACATTCAGGATCCGATCACCCGCGAGGATTACTCGCGCGATCCTCGCAACGTCGCCCGCAAGGCGGTCAATTATCTCAAGAGCACCGGCGTGGCTGATACGTGCTTTATCGGTCCGGAAGCGGAATTCTTTGTATTTGATGACATCCGTTTCGATCAGCGCTCGAACTGTGGGTTCTACTTCATCGACAGCGACGAAGGGGAATGGAATCGCGGCACCGATTATCGCGCTCAGGGCAGGGGCTCGAATCTGGGCTACAAATTGCGGCATAAGGAAGGTTACTTCCCGGTCCCCCCCGCCGATCAACTTATGAATTTGCGCAATGAGATGATGATGACCATGATCGACTGCGGGCTCGACGTCGAGGCCCAGCACCACGAAGTGGCGACCGCGGGCCAGTCGGAAATCGATCTCAAGTACGGCGACCTGGTGCAGATGGCCGACGACATGTGTCTTTACAAGTACATCATCAAGAACGTCGCCGCCAAGCACGGCAAGTCGGTGACCTTCATGCCCAAGCCGCTCTACGGCGACAACGGTTCGGGCATGCACACGCACATTTCCTTGTGGAAGGGTGGCCAACCGCTCTTTGCCGGCAGCGGTTATGCGGGCCTGAGCGACGAAGCCATTTACGCAATCGGCGGCATTTTAACGCACGCCCCCGCGATCCTGGCGTTCACCAATCCCACGACTAACAGCTACAAGCGCTTGGTCCCCGGCTACGAAGCCCCGGTGAATCTGGCATACTCCCAGCGAAACCGTTCGGCGGCGTGTCGCATCCCGATGTACAGCCCGAGCCCCAAGGCGAAGCGGATCGAATTCCGCTGTCCCGATCCGAGCTCGAATCCCTATCTCGCCTTCTCGGCGTTGATGATGGCCGTCGTCGATGGCATCCAAAACAAGATTCATCCCGGCGAGCCGCTCGACAAGGACATTTACGATCTCGAGCCGGAAGAATTGGCCAAGGTTCCCAGCACCCCGGGCTCGCTCGGCGAAGCGCTCGCCGCCCTCTCACGCGATCACGAATTTCTTCTGCGTGGCGACGTGTTCACCCAGGACGTCATCAACACCTGGATCTCTTACAAGCAAAAGAACGAAGTCGAAGCACTGGCCTTGCGCCCGCATCCCTATGAGTTTTGTTTGTATTACGATATGTAAGTCGAGCCTTTCAAGTTTTAATACAGATGGCGCGAGAGATTTCTAGTCTGCGACCAACCCTCTCTTCGCAGTTTTCCAGCAGGTTTTTTGTGGATCATTCCGATTTCATGCACGTTTTCTGCAACGACTTGGGAAACGGCCTTCATTGAAGTGCAAGATGTAGGCAAGTCGCGATAAGTGTACGTTAGTATATTATACTGCTGAGCATGATCGGACATGTCGATGCAGATTGCTTTTACGTTTCAGCGGAGCGTGTGCGCTATCCCCATCTCAAGGGAATGCCCTTGGGGGTATTGGGGAACCACGGCGCATGTATCATCGCAAAAAGCTACGAGCTCAAAGCGGCAGGTGTGCCAACGGGCATGGCGATTTGGGAAGCTGTCCCGCGTTGCCCGCAGGCTGTGTATATCAAGCGCGATTTTCGCTGGTACGAAGTTCTCTCGCGGAAAATGCTGGCGATCGTTCACCAATACAGCCCGAAGGTTGAGTTTTACTCCATCGACGAACAGTTCTTTACCGCCGTCGAGGCCTCGGAAGCTTTTGCCACAGAATTGCAGAAGAAGATTCTCAAGCACGTGGGTGTTCCCGTCTCAATTGGCATAGCCCCCACGAAAACATTGGCCAAATTGATTTCAGATTCCAAGAAACCCTTTGGGTATGGCGTGGTCGCCAACGAGGCGGATCGCCAAGCTTTGCTCCGCGATCGCCCGGTCGAGGACATCACTGGCATTGGGCAGCGAAGTGCCCAAACCCTCGACCGTTATGGCATTCGCACCTGTGAACAATTTGCGAATGCTGATCGGGCCTTTATTCGTTGGCTGTTGACGAAACGTGGGGAAGATTTATGGTGGGAACTCAACGGCGAGTCCGTCATTCCCATTGAGATTGCCCGCCCCGCTCACAAATTTATTTCACGCGGCGGTTCGATTGGCAAAGCGTCACGTGATCCCGAGCGAATTCACGCTTTCGTTGTGAGGAATGTCGAGCGATTGGTCGAAGCCTTGGCCTATTACCGGATTTGCTGCGACCATGTGATTTTATGGCTCACGTTCACCGATCAGCCCGAGCGGTTCTTGCGAAGTAGTTTACTTGGCAGCCGCGCGGATTTTGAAGCGGTGCTCCAAGCGGCATTGCACCTGCTGCCGAGCGTGTGGCAGCCGCGCTCTGCTTCCATTCATTACATGGACGTGATAGCGGGGGGATTGCGGCCGATGGCCCACCGCCAGCGAAGCTTATTTGAACAACCACAACTCACCGACATCAAGCACCAGATCAACAGCACGATGGGCAGGTTTGCCATACGTAGCGGAGCGACCTTGCCCCTGGTGGATGTATACGGCGATGCGGCCAATGAATATGATATTTGCGATATTTACGGGAAGAGTTGCTTTTAGAGGGGACGATCATGTGCAAAGGGGTTTCTGTCTTAAAGGCGAGACTCAAACAAGAATTGTTTGAACAATACGAGCTAGACCACCGTCTACGGACTCGTGGAGAGAACGCGCAGCCAGAACTGCATTTCATGTACACGGATCCTGTTGTCGAGATTCCCGTGATGCATGACGGAGAGTTGGTGATCTATGAATGGGGTAACCGCGGCGGGGCGAAAGTATCGAAATTGCCGGCGACCGGTTGGTGCCGGCTGGAGAGTCTTGAAGCGGGAAAATGGAAATGG
>JBGTEU010000365.1:0-2527 GCA_041747595.1 Bythopirellula sp. | reverse complement strand
CCACGGCCGGTGAGTTTCGCACGAATGTGGTTTACTGAGCGTGAACGCGACGAACTGGGCGGCGAAGACCCGGTCAACGTGACAATCGGTTGGGCCGCCAAGGAAGCGGCGTACAAGGCGCTCAACAGGGGTGAGAGCTTCCGGCCGCAGGAACTTCATGTCAGCCGATTTTCCAATTCTGTGTGGAATGTCGATTGGCGCGGTGTTCGCTGCGAGGCTCACATTTCTTTGCAGTCCGATCATGTCGTTGCCGTCGCCATTGCCGATCAACCAGCCACGGTTCTGAAATCGGCTGAGCGGGAGATGATTTATGTTTGTTAGCCAAACTCATCAACCGCATCTACTGCGGCCGGATCAGTATTCCTCGCAGGAACAGTATCAGCGTGAGGAGCAAAATCTGTTTCGCACGGCTTGGCACTTTGTCGGTTTAAAAAGCGATTTTCAAGAAGGACAGTTTCACACAACTTCGCTGCTCGGGCACCCGCTGATTATTTGGCAAAAAGACGGCGAGTTGCACACGTTTCTCAACGTCTGTTCGCACCGTATGTCGATGCTCTCGGACAAGCCGTGCGGACATGCCGAACATCTCAAATGCCAATACCACGGCTGGGAGTATTCCTCGTCGGGCGAAACGCGCAAGATCCCCGACTCGACGAGCTTTCGCCCTTTGAGCCGCGAGATGGCGAGCCTCAAAAAATATCGGACCGAAACGGTCGGCGACCTAGTGTTTGTGAACCTCTCCCCCGAGTGCTGCACGCTCTCCGAGTACTTGGGGCCGGGATACGAAATGTGCCGCGAATGGTTTTCCCCCGCGTGGGGTCTGACGCTCGCCATGGAGCAACAAGTCCCCGGCAATTGGAAACTGCTGATCGAGAATGTCATCGAAAATTATCATTTGACGGAAGTGCATGGTCAGACGTTCAAAAGCTTGCCTCCCGAAGAAGCGTGCCAACACGAGCTTACCCACCGCTGGACGCTCTACACTGAGGAAGGCGAGGGGGAGCATTCCCATTTGCGGCGAATGGCCGACGTGCTTTATCGCATTTTACGAATCGACCCACCGCCGGGGATTGAGGTGTTCCATTGTTTCCCCCATCAAGTATTCGTGCGGATGGGGCTCCACACGTGGGTGCAGGCGGCGATTCCCGTGGGGCCCGGACATGCCCGCAACGTGTGGCGGTTTTTCCACTACCGGGGCAACAACCCGACGCTGTCGAGTCGCGTGATCTCCCAGATTCTCAAAATCTGGGGCAAGCGGTTTTTCACTCGGGTGCTCGCCGAGGACGCCGCGATTCTGCCTGCAGTGCAGCGGGGCCTTAACGCCCCCGACTCCCCGGTGGGGGGCCTGATTTCGACCCGGGAAGAACGCATTTTTCAATTTCAGAAATATGTGCAGGAAAACACGGCGATTCCCACGTGTGCCCAATCTTCCCCCACTGTGGCAGCAATTTGTGATCACTGTAATTAAGATGAATATTCTCCACCATCATTCGGATGAATAACGATGATCGACTTAAGAGATAAAGTAGCCCTCGTGACCGGCAGTTCGCGCGGCATTGGCGAAGCCACGGCGGTACGTCTCGCCGAGGCGGGGGCCGATATCGTTTTGAACTATGTGACCTCACGCTCCGCGGCCATGTACGTCGCCGAGAGGATCAGCGCGCTTGGGCGCCGGGTGTGGGTCGTCAAGGCCGACATCAGCGAAGAAGACGACATCGCTGCGATGATGGAATTCATCGCCGATGAAGTCGGACAACTTGATATTCTGGTGAGCAACGCCGCGAGCGGCGGCTTTCGGTCTTTGCTGGATTCCAACGGAGACCACTTTCAAGCGGCTATGAATACCAACGTGCTCGCGCTGATCATGCTCGTGAAATCCGCCATGCCGCTGCTCGAGCAATCGAAACAACGGGCCAAGGTCGTGGCCATCTCAAGTCACGGCTCCCACATGGCGCTCCCCAAATATGGCTTGATCGGGGGTTCCAAGGCGGCTCTGGAAAGCATCGTCCGGCATCTGACGCTCGAAGTGGGCGATCGGGGTATCAACGTGAACGTTGTGAAAGCGGGGTTGGTCGAAACCGATTCCACGCGCATGATGGATCAAACGGGTGCGATGTTTGCCAAGCGGACCGAGAGAACGATGGTAGGCCAACGCGTGCTTGAAGCCCGCGACGTGGCCAATGCCGTGCTGTTTCTTTGCAGCCCCTTGAGCGATCTCATTCAGGGAGAAACGATCACGGTGGACGGCGGCGCTGCGATCCATGTTTGATCACTCGGCCTGACAAGAAAGAAATCGCATGCTCTTCAAATTTCCTGTTTCCGTTCCATTCTATGCCTTTTTCATGGCGGGACCCTGTGATTTTGCGATCAACGTCGCAATCAACACGGTCATTCCCTGGTATGTCTTTCAATCGGAACAAACGCCGCTGTACGGCCGTCATTCGCTTGTTTTCATGCTGCTTGCCATCACGTTCTTCTGCGCGACTTTGACGACGGTCTCGGGCTACTTCAATTCCATTCGAGAACG
>JBGTEU010000364.1:0-3310 GCA_041747595.1 Bythopirellula sp. | reverse complement strand
GAAACGGTCGTCTTTGAAGCGATTCGCGATTTGGCGCTTGAATTGCAAATCATCTTCAACAAGGGAGCCGTGATGGTGCTCCCCTCAAGCATCAATAAAGCGGTCGGCCTGCAAGCGGCGTTGGACAAGCTCGGAATTTCTTCCCACAACGCGGTGGGCATAGGAGATGCGGAAAACGATCAGGCCTTCCTCCAGTTATGCGGTGTTTCGGCGGCGGTTAACAATGCCCTCGACAGCGTGAAAGACCTGGTTGATTGGGTCGTCACCGGAGATCGTGGCGCGGGCGTGGCTCAGATCATTGAGCAACTCTTAGAAACTGATTTGATACAGTTCCACGATCGCACCGATCGCGGAGCCCTCTTGGGCCACGACCTCGAGAATCAGGAAATTCGGATCCCCTTGCGCGATACGCGCGTCCTTGTAACTGGCGACCCCGCAACCGGAAAATCTCGCTTTGCCCTTAGCGTTCTCGAGCAATTGATGGCGGAAGGTTATCAAACTTGCATTATCGACCCCGAAGGAGATTATCAGGAATTGAAAAGCGCTATTGTCCTGGGCACCCGCGAGCAAACTCCGATGGTGGAAGAGGTTATCGAAGTGCTGAGCAAACCTAAAGAAAGTTGCGTGGTGAGTCTGTTCGGTACCAAAGCCGATCAACAGCCAGAGTACTTCAACCAGTTACTTCGAGCCCTTCTGGAATTTCGACGCAAGACCGGACGGCCGCACTGGATTCTCGTCGACGAGGCCCATTATCCGCTACCCACTTCTTGGCACCATGGCGATGACATCAATATCGATCGACTCGGCGGGGTTATGTTCATCACTGCGTTTCTCGATCGGTTGCATCCCGACATTTTGCAGAGCGCCAATATCTTTCTGGCTTTGAGTGAAAACCCCTCGCAGCTTATTCATAGCTATTGCGATTTGATTGACGCTCCGCATTGCGAACTCGCACCACCACCAGATGGCCAACAGCATCAAGCAGCAATTTGGTGGCGAGAAAAAGGGACCCCCTGTTGGCTCCAGCGGATCACACCAAAAGGCGAACACTTACGGCATCAACAATCATATCTCGATGGAGAGATGGATGCCGATATGTGTTTTTATTTTCGTGGACCTAGGAACCAGCTCAATCTCGCGGCACAGAACCTTCGAATGTTCATGCAGATTGGCGCTGGTGTCGACGACGAAACGTGGCTCTATCATCTCAAGCAAGGTGATTACGCAAACTGGTTCAGGAAAATTATCCTCGATGAAGAACTGGCAGGCTTAGCGAGCCGATTGCAAAGAACCGCCGAACTCTCAGCCCAACAAGGCCAGAAACAGCTGGCCGAATTCATCACGGAAAAGTATGAGGCTCAGCCATAAAATGGTTTGGCGTTCGCTTAGCCATCATGATTTCTAAGCATCCAATGAGAACCTAAACCCTACAGTTTGCCCTGACAGCTTGCTTGCCACGGATCCAGTAAGCCCCGTTTCTTCAGGCGAATTTTGATTGGTATTAATTTTGCATTCTCGAGGGCTGAAGGGGAATATCACGCGATACCCCCGCACTCTCCTCTATTAGCAAAAGCTTCTAGTAAGGAACTTCATTGACATTGAAATGGAAGGCTAAGCATGAAATCGCCACGACAAAAAATTGCGACTCCGCACACAAAACATTTTTGCCTTATTGCCGCGTTGAGCGGCTTGATGTTGTTGCCAACCACGGCAACTTTTGCGCAGATCCTAGGGGGCGGGGGTGTTGCTGGAAGTGGAGTAGGTCCAAATGTTGGACCGAACGTAAGCCCGAATGTCGGTCGAAACATCCGACCGAATCTGCCCCGTGTTGATCGAACTCTCAATCAACCACGAGTCAATGCGAATCGCTTGAATAACAGTGTCAATCGACAGTTGCGCAGCGTAGATCGTGCTTTAATGGGTGGAAATGTGGGGCCTACGGCCATTAATCTCCGCGACTTGAACGCGACAACAAGTTCGGCCGTCGGCCATAATGGTAGTCTTGGCCTGACCGTAGACGCCCGTCAGGGACGAGTCCGCATTGGCAGAGTTGATTCGGGAAGTTTTGCCGCTAACGCAGGACTGCAAGCCGGTGACGAGATTCTTGCCACCGATGGCCAATGGGTGCGCTCCCCGGCTGATTTGACGAATCAACTACAAGCTGCGGTCAGCGCCAACGGTGTTGGTTGGTTGTACATCTCTCGTAACGGCCAAACGGAATGGGTTCAGCTCGACTTCGGTGGTACTTCGCAAGGAAAGCTCGGAGTTTCACTCAACGAACAAGATGGCGTGGTACGACTCTCGCAAATTGCCACAGGTTCAGCGGCCGCTGCGTCCGGATTGCAGGTGGGTGATGAAGTGATTTCAATCAACGACCAGCCTGTGCATGCCTCCGCGGATGTGATCGCCGCCGTACAGGCCGCAGCTCAGAATGACGGTGTGCTTGCGATAGATATTCGTCGCAACGGCGTCGAGCAAACAATCCATTCGACGCTGAACACCGCTGGCACCATCACTGAAAATGCCCGTTCGGCCGCAGGCAATGTCGTGGACAACGTCCGCGACACGACGCGGAACGCCATCGATAATGTTCGGGATACGACGAAAAATGCGCTGGACAATACGCGCGACACGGTGGGCAATGCCCTGGAAAACACGCGTGACGCTACGGGTAACATTGTTGGTAACACTCGTGCCTCTGCGGATGCCGCTGCGGAAGTGACCGCCGAGGTCAAGGCGGAAACTCAAGCGACTCTCAATGGCGTGGTCAACGGCATAAACCGTTTGGCCGCTCAGGCGGACGAAACGGTACGCTCAACTGCCGAGGGAATTCAAGACGACGTACAAAAATTGCAGGCCAATGTGCAGCAACTCGCCAATCGTGAAATCCGCGAGGCGCGTGCTTATGCCGAGAGTTCCTTGGAAAGTGTCGAATCCATTCAACAGGAGCTCGGCCAACTTGCCCGACAGACAACTGGAACCGTCCGTCAGGAAGTGAACGAGACGCTTGTCCAGGTCAATGCACTTGCCGATAACTTGAAGCACTACACGAACGAGACTGTTCGTGATGTACGGGGCACGGCAGCCAATGCCCTTGCAAACGCACGCGAAGCCACGGGTGAAGCCTTGAGCGACGCTCGCGACTCGGCCAACACGGCTTTGAACAACGCCCGCGAAGCCGTCGGCGACGCGGTCGGGAGTGTCGATAACCGGGTTGATGCCCTTCGCTCGCACGTCGACGAGATTCACAGTGATTTGGACAACATAGTCAACAATGTGAACGCCGAAGTGAAGGAAGAAATCGTCCGCG
>JBGTEU010000363.1:0-2248 GCA_041747595.1 Bythopirellula sp. | reverse complement strand
GCTGGTCGGCAGCACCTGATTTTTGCTTTTGGGAGACCCCACAGATCGAAATCGCGGGTCTCACGATGGGCATCGTCGGTTTCGGGGCCATCGGCCGTCAGGTCGCCCCGATAGCCGACGCATTCGGGATGAAGGTGCTCGCCACGAATCGCTCGCCCGTGCTGCATCCTAAATACGTTAGTATGGTAGACATAAACACGCTGTTTCGCGCCGCCGATGTGGTGACTCTGCATTGTCCACTCACACCTGAAACCACAGAACTCGTGAATCGAAAGCGGCTTAGCAAAATGAAGCCGACGGCGTTCTTGATTAACACGGGGCGCGGGGCGCTGATTGATGAAGAAGCGCTCGCCGACGCGCTTGCGGCGGGGCAGCTTGCCGGCGCGGGGCTCGATGTATTGTCGGAAGAGCCGCCTCCGGCCGATCATCCGCTCATTAACGCCCCGAATTGTTTCATTACGCCGCACGTCGCTTGGGCTACTCACAGTGCTCGCGCGCGTCTCATGCAAACAGTCGTGGAGAACGTCGCGGCGTTTCTCACGGGTGAGCCGAAGAACGTCGTGGGGTAAAATTCAGCGATACTCGCACAGTTCCAGAAGATTCCCCTCAGGATCACGGAAGTAAACGAGCCGTTTCCGCACGCCTCCAGAGTAGGTCACTTGGCTGTCGGGAACCGACTTGATCTCGCTCTGAAATTCGACCCCGGCTGATTGAAGCTTTTCTACGAGCGCGTCGATGTCGGTCACGCGAAACGCCATGTGCCGCAGGCCAAAGACATGCGGATCGTTTTCGACGCTTGGCTCGACGCCCCCGGGAGCATCGTAGTGGATAAGTTCAATCCGTGGGCCCGCGGGTAAATCAAGATAGACCACGTCGGCCTCGACGCCGTTTAATCCCACGGTCTCGTCGATCCACGCACCTGAGATCCGGACCTGCTTCGTCACCACAAAACCTAGCGCATCGCGGTAGAACGCGATCATCTGCTCGAGATCGCGGACCACGATATTGACATGGTCGATGGATTCAATCATCAAAAGCTCAAACGACTTTCGTCTCACCGGGCACGGGGACTGGATAATTTCCCTTCGCGTTGGGCATCACCGGCGGATCCGCGGCAAAATCGTAACTCTGCGGCGACAAGTCGATTTCGGAGTTGAGTGCCTTGTCCCACTCGATCATCTTGCCCGAGTAAGTCGCCATGCGACCCATGATGGCGGTCATCGTGCTGTGAGCACCGTATTCGGTTTCGTTGTACGGAGCGCCGCTACGTATCGCGGCAAACAGATGATCGTGCTCGAGTTGATAGGGGTCGGCACGCTCGCCGTCGTATTTCCATTCTGACCATGGGGATAAAATCATTCCGGCGCTAATATTGCTTCTGCCCTTCGTTCCCGTGGCGAATTCCGCCACTTGGTTCCAACAGTTTTCCATATGCCGGCATTCGCTCAGCATGGTGGAACCGTCCTCGTAAGTGAACTCCACGACGTGGTGATCAAAGATCTGGCCGAAGTCCGACGAGGTGCGCCGCTCTCGGCCTCCAGCTCCCTGGGCCGAGACGGGATAACCTTGCTTAACCCAATTGCTCACGTCGATGTTGTGGATGTGTTGTTCAACGATGTGATCCCCACAGAGCCAATTGAAGTAGTACCAGTTGTTCACTTGGTATTCCATTTCGCTGGGCTCGTGTCCATACGTCTTGAAGAAATCGCCCCGCGTGCGGAGCCACAGCGGTCCACTGTTCCAGTAGACGCGCGTAAGCAAGATATCCCCGATGGCACCTTCTTGCAGTCGCTTAACAGTTTCTATGTACGCGGGATCATGGCGTCGCTGTAGACCGACGCCGACGCACAATCCTTTTTCATCGGCCAATTTTCCTGCAGCCAACACTTTTCGCACGCCAGGCGCATCGACCGCGAGCGGCTTTTCGGTGAACACGTGCTTTCCCGCTTGAACCGCCGCCTCGAAATGCTGGGGACGAAAACCGGGAGGCGTAGCGTGAATCACCAAGTCGACCCCGCTGTCGATCGCATGTTGATACGCATCGAACCCAGCGAATTGGCGCTCGGTCGGAACTTGAATTGCTTCCTTGATGCGATCAGGGGCGTCGCTTCCCCAACTGCGTTCTAGGGTGCGATTTATCTTGTCCAGTGATTGTTCAATCCGCTTGTCGAATGCGTCGGCCATCGCCCACAGCGTGACTTTGCCCTTTGTCGAAAGAGCCTGCACGGCGGCGTCGGTTCCCCGTCCG
>JBGTEU010000362.1:0-2711 GCA_041747595.1 Bythopirellula sp. | reverse complement strand
TGAGGAATCATCCGTGAAGGGGAGGAGAGATGGAATCGTCGACCTTTAGGATACCGAGGTTACTAATTAATCCTAGCCGCTTGGGGCTTGGCGGTTGTAGTTCGCTAGCCGCAAGCGGCTGTGGTTCATAGGATTCCGTGCAGGGGACCGCCCGACGTGGCCAAGCTTTCGACGCGCTGGGCGATCTCGGCTGGTTCTTCCAGCACGGGGGCATGATGGGGCTTGATGCGTGCGTCGAACACCAACGGACCTCGGCAGCCCCAATGTTTTTCGGCGACGAAACTTTCGATCCCGTTCAAATCGCTCGCCGGATTGGTCCGCGTGAAAGCTACCCACAAGAAATTCCTGAGCGACTCGGCGACGAATTGGCTGTCATCGACGATCACAATCCAGCGGAACCCCGAGAAGGATTCGCTCGCGGAAAACGCCGCACAGAACCGTTCGAGGGGTGCCGCGACTTCGGCTCGCGATACCGTTTGGGCACGGAGCGAAACATCGTAGTCAAACGAAGGGGCCGCGCACTTGGGACCGGAGATCGCCAACACACCCGGAAGCACGACTCGGGGATTGCTGAATCCGCTCGGCAGATTCAAGCCCACCGGCACGCGGCTGGCCAATTCAAATCGCTTCGGTCCCACGGCAGCCATCACCACCTTCGAGCCGGCATTCAACCCCGAGCCGCTGTAATCGAGCGTGTCGACCGTGGTCTGCGTGTGAAAATGCAAATCCCGCGACCAATCGGCCCGCTCCAAGAGATGTCGCAGAAAAGGTGCGACATCATGCACGTGGAGTTGCGTGTCATCTTGATGGGCGACGATCAACAAAAATTTTGCGAGCGAAAGCTGACCTTGGCCCAAGATGGCGTTGGCTTGGGTGAGCAGTTCTTGCGGGCGATTGGCCTTGAGGAATGGCATGTAGCGCTCGCTGCCAATCGCCAGCAGCAGCGGATGCACTCCCGCCGCATCGACGGCATGCACGCCAAGAATTCCCGGCAACACTTCGGGTATCAACGGGCCGGTGATTTCGTGGATCAATTCGCCAAGGAGCGTGTCTTCCTGCGGGGGACGTCCCACGACAGTGAATGGCCAGATCGCTCCCTCGCGGTGGAAGACGTTCGTCACCCTCAACACGGGAAACGGATGGGCCAGACTGTAATAACCCAAGTGATCGCCGAAGGGGCCTTCGAGTTCGAGCCGATTGGGAATTACTTCCCCGGTAATGCAAAAATCGGTGTCGGCATGAATGGGCAAAGTGTCTTCCCGGGAAATCATCCGCACACGTCGGCGACCCAACGCTCCGGCGAAGCCGAGTTCGCTCATCCCTTCGGGGAGCGGCATCACAGCGGCCAAGGTCATCGCCGGTGGTCCGCCGACAAAAATGTTCACGCGAAATGGCTTGCCCGCCGCGAGCGCTGCCGCATGATGAACGCCAATCGAGCGGTGAATTTGATAGTGCAAACCAATTTCTTCGTCCGTGCGATAAGGAGCCCCCGAAAGTTGCACGCGATACATTCCCAGATTGCTGTGCTTCAAACCGGGATCGCGGACGTCCTCGGTGTAAACTTGGGGGAGCGTGATAAACGCTCCGCCATCGTGGGGCCAGCTTTTAAGTTGGGGCAATTGACTGATCGTCGTGCGATGGGCGAGCACCGGCCCGTGGGAGACTTTCGCGGGCAACATCGACAGTCCACTCCGGGGCACCCCAGCGTAATGCCAGGGCCGGCGTAGTAATTGGGTGGGGTCCTGGCGTAACTCGACAAGCTGCTTGATCGCCGGCAACCCATCGCGAAACATCAGCCGTACGCGATCCATCGTGCCAAACAGGTTGCTCACCATCGGAAACGGACAGCCCTGGACATTGGAGAACAAAAGCGCCGGTCCCCCGGCGGCCGCCACCCGCCGCTGGATCGCGGCAGCCTCCAGCTGGGCATCAATCGGCTCGGTAATTCGCACCAATTGGCCATGTTTTTCCAGTTCGGCAACACATTCGTGAAGGCTGCGATAACCCATGGCGGCGGTGCATTTCGGCTGACATTAAGAACAGGGATAAACCCCCGATTCTAGCGATAGCAGTCCCGGCTACCACCCAAACCGGCAAGTCTGCTGGCTAGTAACCAATCAATCTGGGGAACGCATCATGCGGGTTAAAAGGGCTTTGCAGGAGACCCGTGGAGAAAAAAAGGGCAAATCCACGCGCGAAACTGGTGCGTATTCCAATCGACCCGTAGAATGGAGCCAAGGCCACGAGATGCCTTATTGCGGTTTGAACAGCTTTTGCGAGCTCGTCGATTTTTTAGGAATCGCTTCCAGAATACAGTAGTGACGTCCGTCTCTTCACGCGAGAAACCGCACTCGCGCGCATTCCACGAATCAAGGCAATTTGTCTATGAATCACGACCGACACGAAGAAGATCATCGAATTCCAGAAATTGCCATTACCGGCGATCTCACCGAACGTGAATCAGAACTCACCGATCGGCTGTTAGACGTCGAACCGGGGGGACAATGCACGTTGTACTTCGATTCGCCCGGCGGGAGTCCGTATTGCGCCGTGTCGCTCATGACCCTCATTCGCCTGCGCGGGCTGCGGGCAACAGGCATCGTCACGGGCGAATGCTCGTCCGCGGCGCTGTGGCCCTTCGCCGCTTGCGAGCGGCGGTTTGTCTCGCCTTACAGTGTTTTGCTGTTCCATCCGATGAAGTGGCAGAGCGA
>JBGTEU010000361.1:0-2275 GCA_041747595.1 Bythopirellula sp. | reverse complement strand
CCAAGCCCGCGACACTTCCCCGCGAAGCTCTGCGAAAATATGATGAGGGCTTTCAGCCAGCAAAGAGGTGAACCATCGCAATCGAACCTTGGGAAATCATTGAGGGGACAGGTCCCGTAATCGCGGTCGCGCTGCACGATGGTCATGCCGTCCGTGAGGAAGTCGCGCCGCTGTTTGCCCTCTCCGAAGCAGACCGACTCCGCGAGGAAGACCCTTACACGGGGCTGTGGACTACCATCGCACCGACCAAGATCATCGCTCGGCGGTCGCGTTTTGAAGTCGATCTCAACCGGCCCCACGAAAAGGCCGTTTACCGTACTCCCGAGGATGCGTGGGGGCTCACCGTATGGCGCGAACCACTTGCCGACGATGTGCTCGCCAGATCACGCTCGATCCGCACTCGGTTTTATGAAACGATCGAGGAACTGCTTACGCGCAAGCTTGCAGAGCACGGACGATTGGTGATCTACGAACTGCACACTTATAACCATCATCGCGGCGGACCCGATGCACCGTTTGACAATCCCCTTCTGAATCCCCAAGTCAATCTCGGCACGGCCTATAACGACCACAAATGGCGGCCCATGCTGGAGCGATTCATGACCGACTTGCGAACGTTTGAATTCCCGGGCGGTCGACTCGACGTTCGTGAGAACGTCAAATTCGAGGGGGGATACTTTGCCGAGTGGATCGGCGAAAAATTCCCCACGACGGTTTGCAATCTTTGCATCGAGTTCAAGAAATTCTTTATGGATGAATGGACCGGCGAGCTGGATTCTCGTCTGCACTTGGCAATTCTCTCTGCCCTCGAAAGCACGCTACCAGGCGTGCAAGAGGAGCTCGCCGCACTGTGAGCCGTCCCATCGTTCCCATTGTGCCCCTCTCGCAGCAGTTCGTGGACGACATCCACGCGCGGCTCTTGGCGGGGCAACCGGTACGTTGCGATCTGCCGGGGGGTGGTTCCTTGTATATGGAGCGGCCGCTGCCATTCTTATGTGTCTATCGCCAGCCGGCTGAAGATGACGTTGGCACCCGCGAGTTCGTCCACGGCGAGGCCTCCTATCTGATCGTCCCGCATGGCATGACCAAAAAGGAACTGCTTATGCTCCTCAAGCCGCTCATTGATCTCCAGCGCGAACGATTCAACGCTTTTTTGGTGATCGAGATCTGGTCGGCGGCCGACTCCGAAGTCGAAGCCGCGTTTGCCGAGAGTGCCTTGGAGCCGACCGAGTTTCGGCCCTCTTTTTCCGTGGTTGCGCGCAGCCCTCACACGCCGATGAGGACCATCGAAGCACTTCGCCGGCAATTGGAGAAGATTACACATCTCAAACAGGCCGCGGCGGTGCGGGTGGATACATCGCCCGATGCCGCGCTCGGTAGTTTCACGGCGCTGCTCACCCCGGCGCAATTCAATAAATGGGGCAGCGAATTCGTCGGCGTCTGTGTTCGGCCCATTTATCGCAATCATGAAACGGGGGGCCTTTATCCCGCCATACTGCGGCTGCTGAAACGACACGTCGGCCGGGCGCTCAAGCAAGCCTTTTTCGCCTTTTGCAAATCCCACACCAACGCGACTCCCGAGCATTTTTATTCGCTCGGCCGGAGCACAATTCTCAAATCGGTCAAGTTCGTCGACCGTCGGCTCAACGAGATCAGCAAGAGTTTTAGCTTTTTGCTGCAAGTCACTCCGGTCAACGCCGAAGCAGCTTGGCACGAATTCCAGCAGTCGCACTTCGAAAACGAGCCGCGCTATTATTACCGGCCGTTGGCCATGGAACCCTCCGAACTTAAGCGGCAACTCTTCTCATTGGCGATTAGTAACATCGAAGACCCCACGCTTTCCGAATTATTTCATCAACGCCAGGACGAACTCGACCGTAAGATCACGATGCTCAGCGACATCAGCACCAGGCGGTTCGTTTACGGCAGTCAGCAAGTTTACGGGGAGCTCACCCCCAGCTTGCTCAGTCTGGCACAGAGTTTGCTTGAACGAATCAACGCCCACAACCGCGAAGACATGAGCGGCGGAGAGGTCACCGCCGCGGAATTCGCCAAACGGGCCCGCAAGGAAGTGGCTTATTACCGAGAGTTGCTTCCCGAGTTCACGGCCGAGGTCATCGTCCGCGACGACATGTATGCCGGGCTGATGTGTTCCGATGGAGATTTGCTGATTGGCCGAGCCACAAAAATTCCCCGCAGCCGGATCGAAGCCCTCTTGCAGCACGAAGTTGGTACGCATTTGCTCACCTACTACAACGGGCTGGTCGAGCCGTTC
>JBGTEU010000360.1:0-2947 GCA_041747595.1 Bythopirellula sp. | reverse complement strand
CGTCTGCGTCGCCGGGGCGCACAGCAGGTTGTTGGTGATCGTCGTCGTGTTCGCGCCCTTGACGGCCTTGTTGGTGGCCACCTGCCACACCGGGGCCGAGCCGTTGGCCAGCGCCAGCGCATACTGGTAATACTCGCCCTTCCGGTGGGCCGCCCCGTCCTTCACCGTCACGGTGGCGTCGTAGGCGAAGGTGAGACGTCGTGTGTCACGCTGGCAAGCCAGCTCAGCACCGGAAGGAAGCGTAAATCTCCTTAGTCTCGATCAAACTTGTCGGCTTGGTCCATAAGCTCTCGTTCAACAAAGTCTTTGACCCAAGACCGCCAAGTAATCTGGAAAATCAATGCAAACAAAGCTGCTACCACCATCGTTAAACAGGCCATGAAGCCTAATGCACCCCAAAATCCCCATCGCCAATATCCAATTAACAAACCCGCAATCACGGAGGCTACCATCGCAAGTGCAAAACAGTACTCGATGCCCTTCACCCTTCGGCTTGACGAAAACTGCTTTAGGCACTGGTCCGCAATTTTATCTCGAATCTCACTTGGAAGTTTGAGAAAAGCCGATTGATTTGCCAAGTGGGCAATTATGGAACTTCTATTCATGAGACAGGCTAAAACGCATCCGGACTAGACCACCACTCAATCATTATTTCAGCTTGAAAATTGATCCATGCTGACTGCGCTTCGTAGTACTCAGCCGCCGCGACGCCAAAGGTACCTATCCCGTACCCAATGGCAAACCCTGCAGCACCTACGCCGACCACAGTTCCGCCGACTCCGACCGCGGTTGCCACGGGTGCTACGGCAAAAGCCTCTGTAACAGTCGTAGCTCCAGCAAATATTCCCGCGACGATTGAAACGGGTCCAGAATAAACAGCCGCGCCACGCAGGAGCATGGGATACAACTGTCTTTGAGCTGCCGAGTACAGGTTCATCCATTGTTTTGAGCCCACCTGAAAATTGTTCATCATTTGAAGATGATGGGCCAATATTTCAGCAGCGGTGCTAAAGAGGTCATTGCCTAGCGGATCAACACCATTGATTGGCCGATTGAGGACAAACGCATACAGATTGATCCCGCCGTCCTCGGCGATGGGATCGCGGTTGATCCACCGTCCCGTGCTCGCCGAGTAGTAGCGGTAGCCGTAGTACACCAGGTCCGTCTCCCCGTCCGTGAACTTCGTGCTCCATCGGAATGGGTTCGCCTTCGCTTGCGTGCCCGAGGCCCGGATCGGCTCCCCGAACGGCCCGTGCTCATACACCGCCGTCACCGCGCTGTCCGCCCCACTGATGAGCGCCGTCACGTTCCCGTTGCCGTCATACCCGACGAAGTGATGGCTGCCCCCGCCGGTGTGGTCCCGCTGCAGCACCAGCCCGCCAATGCCTCCAGCGGATTCCATGTCCCCGCTCAAGTCCGAGCCCCAAGTGTAGCTGCGCAGCACGGTCTTGTTCGTCGCGTTCAACTCGGCCACCAAATTCCAGCCGTCATACACGAACACCAGGTCCGCGCTGGGCGTCGTCGAATAGTTGCTCCCGCTCCACGGATACACCGTCTTGCGCACCCGTCGGCCCAGATGGTCGTACGCGAAGGTGAGCTTCTGCTTCCCGGCATTGGGCACGTTGGCGACGTTCGTCGCCTCGATCAACCGGTTCTCCCCGTCCCATTTCAGCGCCCACACCAGATCGAGAAATCCAGCCCCACTGCCAGCTACGTCTCTACCGCCACCGCTCAAGCCATCGTCAACAGAAGTTTGGTCTGGCGCTTACGCTTTGACCGCCCGCTGACACCATCGAAATGCAGAGGAATCTCTCAAGGGTCTTTGGCCGTGATCGCTGAATCAGTTTTACTCCTTCGTCACCACCACCTGGACATCCCGGCCGCGCAGCATTTCCAACATCGGCTCGGGTGTCTGCGCATCGGTGACGACCACATCGATCACGTCGAGGTCGCACAACTGACTGAAGCTCTTCCGGCCGAACTTGGTGTGGTCGAGGCAGAAGATGATCTTCTGCGCGTTGGCGAGCATCGCCTTCTGGATGTCGATCAACAGGCCGTGCGAATTCGAGATGCCTTCCTCGGTGATGCCCGCCGCGCTGAGGATCGCCACGTCGGCGTGGATCTTGGTAAAAGTCTCGACTGCGATCGGCCCGACGAGCACGCCCAGCCGTGGATAAATCACGCCGCCGGAAACGACGACTTCGAGGTCCGGGTTGGAGGCGAAGAGATTGGCGACGGGCAGAGAGTTGGTAACAACATGCGGCTTCTTCGCTGCAAGATGCTTGGCGACGTGAAAGACCGTCGTGCCGGCATCCAGGATCACCGTCTGGCCGGGCGTGATCAACTCGGCGCAAGCGCGGCCGATGGTATCCTTCTCGTCGGCCTGAAAGGTGTCGCGCGTGGTGAAGATGAATTCGTCCGAGCGGGGATTGATCAGCCGGGCACCGCAGTGGGTGCGCTGCACGGCCCCCTTGCTTTCGAGGATTTGCACGTCGCGACGGACGGTTGATTCCGAGGCATCAACGAGTTCCGACAACTCGGCCAACGAGGCGAACTCGACCTTCTTCAGGTGTTCTTCGATCCGGAACTGGCGTTCTTCAGCCGTCATCTGGGCAGATGTGTGAAAGATTTTGAAAGAACTTGCAAGAAATATGTTGACTTATTCGCTGAAATCTTGCAAAAGCCCTCCCGACAAATGGCAGTCATCGCATCAACTCCGCATCGGGCAGTGGTCGAACACATGGTTCGACAGGCGGTTTATCAGCGGCTTGGCAAGGCGATGCCCAAGGCGGCGTCGGCTCCGAATCCCCTCGTGGTGAATATCAGTGCGCGGCATTGCCATCTCACGCCAGAGGCGGTGGAAGCGCTTTTTGGCAAGGGCCACCAGCTCACCGTCCACAAGTGGCTGTATCAGGAGGGTCAGTTCGCCGCGAAGGAGACAGTCACG
>JBGTEU010000359.1:0-3311 GCA_041747595.1 Bythopirellula sp. | reverse complement strand
CGGGCACGGAAGCCTGGGGATAAAACTGCATGGCGTTTGATTCGACACCCATGAGTGTCCCGGCGTGTGCCGCGAGTAAAACGTGAGGAATCTGGGCCAACATGGGATTCGTGAGGTCCTGAACCATGACGCTCATCTGGTGGGCTTTTGCCCAACAGAGCGTCAAAATCGCCCCCGTCTGAGTTTTGCACGTCTTCAAGGCAACACCCGTCCAACCCAGTTCCCTGCCGAGCCGCACCAGTTGCCAATTGTGGGCACTTTCGTCCATCAACAGTGGCTTGCGACGGGAAACGCTGCTCACGTCGATCTTATTGGCTTCTAAATCATAGGGGAAGGGTTGCTCGACATAGAGAATGGCATCGAAAACCGCGGGATGCTCCATGGCCAAACGATCTAGAATCGTGTTTACGTACTCGGGCTCCAACACGGTGCAATTGAAGTCGGCACTGAGAGTGTAAGGGCCCTGCAGTTCGGCAACGCGGCTCACTTGAACCAAGCGATTGAAATCCCAATTCGCATCGTTACCACGAAGCTTGACCTTGAGGCAGCGAACGCCATCTTGACGGATCCAGTCTTCGAGCAAATTTGGCACCCCATCGCCGGAAGGGGAACCGTTCATTTCCGCAGAGTCGAGGGGATCTAAACCTCCTACCAGATGCCAGACCGCTAGGTCCTCCGGCATTTTAGAGACCAGATAATCAGCAGGAAATTTTCCTTGAAATGTCGCTTGATCCCCGACGACCGGCTCCAAGTAGTGAGAGAGATCGCAATTCATGAATTCGGACGTGTAACATTCGTAGATCGGTCGACCGTGCAAATTGCCGTAGGCGTCATGCAATGCAAGATCGAAAGCCGAGCAACTGACCAATCCCGCTAAGAACGGAATGCGTTCCTCGGGAGCGCAATCTCGATTGAACCCAGCCAGCAGCGTCGGCAAGACGTTGAGTTGAAACTCATGGCCGATTTCCAACGGATGCCCATAATGGGGAAAACTCGACCAAGCGGAGGCCAATTGTTCGCTAAAATCTCTTAAGGCCAAATCTCTCGTACGATGAGGGAGCGTGCTCGGCCAAACCCATGGGACGCTCAAAGGAGTTTCGCCCCAACCCTCTGCCTTGCGGCCGAACCGGTCTTCGACCATCACCCGAGCACGCGCGCAGGTTACCTCGCTCAGCGTTTCCGAGCCGAATTTCAGAGGCATGCGGGTGGTGACTGGTAAAAAATACAGCTCCACGCCCGAAATGGCGATATCGGTGGCCTTACCGACGGCTGAAGTCTTGGCAAGAGTCTTTTGTGCGATTGGCTGTGTCATAACGATCTATCAAATATGGGGCGAGATGCCCAGTTATTCCGCGATTAAGATTGCGAAGCTAGGCGTTCCAAGTTGTTTTGATGGTGCGGTTCAATAGCTCATTAGCTTCTTGGTTATCCACGAACTTTTCGTTCGCGGGGTCCCACTTCAAACTGGCTTTGAGTTTCATGGCAATGTTGCCCAAATGGCAAACCGTCGCACTGCGGTGGCCGACCTCTACTGGTGCAGAGGGTTCCTGCCGCGATTTCACGCACTCAATGAAATTGCGTTGATGATCGTCGTTGCTCGGGTAAATCTCTGGAATGTCGGGACCTAATTTTTCCGCGCGAAGCTTTTCAGGGATCGTGACAAAATTGCGACCCTGATTGTCAATTCGTACTGAGCCTTCGGTCCCTTCGATTTCGCAGCGAACGTCGGGCGAAGCCGTCATGCAATCAATCACGACGCCGTTGTCATACGTGCAGCGAAAGTGGGTGTACGTTGCGGCGTTGAACAGACTGCCCTTGGGAAGATAGTCGGCGTAGACGTGCTCGACTTTGACGGGGCCCGAGTGATCCATTCCCAGAGCCCATTGCGCCATATCGAGCGAATGCGCGCCGAAATTCGTGACTTGCCCGCCGGAATAGTCGTAGTTGAAGCGGAACCGATACAGGCAACGGTCGGCATGGTAAGGAGCATCCGGCGCGGGACCTAACCACAGCTTGTAATCAAAGCCTTCGGGGACCGGCATCGGCTGCCAACCAGGACCGGGGCCAATCATATTGTGCCGGCCGACGTTGGCGATCACTCGCTTGACTTGCCCAATACCACCGCTGCGAACTAATTCGACGAGCTTGGCCACATTGGGATTGGATCGCTCGTGGCTGCCGGTTTGCAGCACGCGCTTGTGCTTGCGGACCGCGTTTACCATGGCCTGCTGATCGCCGATGGTAAGCCCAAGCGGCTTTTCGCAGTAAATGTCCTTGCCCGCCTCGGCGGCCATCACGGTCATGATGCTGTGCCAGTGGTCGGGAGCGGAAATCACCACTGCGTCGACGTCGTCGCGGGCAAGGATTTCGCGAAAGTCGTTGTAGCCGGCGCATCCCTTGTAGGAACCTGATTCATTTTGTTGGCCGTAATGGTTCTCCACTTCCTGGCGAGCTGGCTCACGACCGTAGACATGTTTGTCGTCCTTATATCCACTGCTACCTTCATTGACGTCGCAAACCGCAAGCACCTGACAAGCGGAATTCTTGAGGAATCGCTGCATGACGGGAAAGCCCTGATTCCCCACGCCGATGCAAGCCAATGTGACCCGGTTACTGGGTGCAGTACTGCCGAAGACCCTTGCAGGCACAAAGTAAGGCGCCGCAAGCGCTGCGGTCGCGGCAGTGGTTTTTTTCAAGAGGTCGCGTCGACTCAGCTCTTCGTTTGGTTTACACGTGAACATGGCTGCTCCCTCGTTTGCTAAGGTACGACCCGTTTTTCAACCGGTTTCGGAAGGCAAATATCAAACAATTTCCCAGAATGAATGGCCACAGGCTCGCTGGTTCCGGCACTTGGAAAGACTGTGCCACCAGGCTTGAACCCGTTGTAAACTCACGCTGCCAAATAAGAAAATCACGGCCGTCAACTTTACCGTCGCCGTTTGCGTCACCCTGGCCGGGCGACGCCGACGCGCTCAAGCCGTAGTGCGTTTGCCAAATTATCAAATCTGCCCCGTCGACGCTGCCATCTTGATTAAAATCCGCAGCGGCGTATTGAAGGTCAAAAAGGCTATCCAATTCCGCTGCAACCAACGACTGATCGAGATTGAGCACGAGGGCATCGAAGTAAGCATGCTCCTCGCGTTTTCCAATCCGAAACTCCAGGGGAACGCCCACATGGGTGGGAGAAATCGTGAAGAGGCCGCCAACTTCCCAGCGATAGATCCCGTCCTGACTTAGAGTTTCTAAATTGCCCGGATCCAGATTGAAATTGTCGGGGACATACATACTGTCGGAACCGCCATTGAAGCCCT
>JBGTEU010000358.1:0-5242 GCA_041747595.1 Bythopirellula sp. | reverse complement strand
GATTCATCCCCCCGGGAATGGAATCGATGAATACGCTGAGCTTGTTGAAGTTGCTCTCCAAGTTGCCGGTAATCAACACGTTGAGCCAACCATCCTTCACCGCGGCGAACACCTGGTCGATCTCCGAACCCCCGTTGGCATAGCGCGGGTCGCCATTGGCGGCGTTGCCGTAACCGGTGTTCGTATTCTGCACCGACCGCGCGGGGCCGTAATCGCCTTCGTCGCCGACAAGCGTACCATCGACCGCGATTTGGCCCACGCATGGCAGCGCAGACAGCGAGAGCACAATCGTGATTGCCAACCTAAACATAAAATCTGTCCCGAAAGAAAAGCACAGCTCGTAGGCATTGTAACCTGCGGCGGCAGCTTTTTCAGCGAATTGTCCCTCGGATTTCGCAGGGGGTTTCCCGCCGTTCGGCAAACCCTCCCCAGCTAGCACTTTCCCCGCTAGAATAAAGGATTGTGCCATACTTGAGAGGGCGAAGCGTCCTCAAGCGTTGCAAACCAGGAAGGTTCTCAAATGACCAAGCACATCTTCGTTACCGGTGGTGTTGTCAGCTCTCTCGGCAAGGGACTCACCAGCGCGTCGGCCGGTATGTTGCTCGAGCGCCGCGGCCTCAAGGTCCGCATGCAGAAGCTCGACCCCTATATCAACGTCGACCCCGGCACGATGAGCCCCTACCAGCACGGCGAAGTCTACGTGCTCGACGACGGTAGCGAAACCGACCTCGATCTTGGTCATTACGAGCGGTTCACGAGCTCGCCCTTAACCCGCGATTCCAATTACACGACCGGCCAGATCTACCTGTCGGTGATCAACAAAGAACGCCGCGGCGAATTCCTCGGCAAGACCGTGCAGGTTATCCCCCATATCACAAACGAAATCAAATCGGTGATTCACAAAATCGCCAAGGACTCCCTCGCTAAGGACCCTGACGAGCGAGTCGACGTCGTGATCACCGAAATCGGCGGCACCGTCGGCGACATCGAGAGCTTGCCGTTTCTGGAAGCGATCCGCCAATTCGCGCTCGACGTGGGCAAGGAAAACTGCCTGTACATTCACCTCACGCTCGTGCCGTATTTGAAGGCCGCTCGTGAGTTGAAAACCAAGCCGACGCAACACTCGGTCGGCCAGCTTCGTGAAATCGGCATTCAGCCGGACATTCTCATCTGCCGCACCGAGCAGCCCATCAGCCGCGAAGAACGCGAAAAGATCGCACTCTTTTGCAACATTTCGCTCGAAGCGGTGATCGAAGAACGGGATAAAGACTTCTCGATTTATGAAGTGCCGCTGAGTTTGCTCGACAACAATCTCGATGGCATGATCTGTCGGAAGTTGGGGCTGCAAACCCCCGAACCAGACATTGAAGATTGGCGGAATCTGCTCAAGCGGCTTCGCAATCCCGAACACGAAGTGAGCATTGCCGTCGTCGGCAAATATGCCGAGCACCGCGACGCCTACAAGTCGATTTACGAATCGCTCGATCACGCGGGGATGGCCAACGGTGCCCAAATTCGTCTGGCTCGTATCCGTAGCGAGGACGTCGAAAACGAAGGGGTCGAGAAACTGCTCGCCGGTTACGACGGCATTTTGGTCCCGGGTGGCTTCGGCGAACGGGGCATCGACGGCAAGGTCTCCGCGATCCGCTACGCCCGTGAGAAAAACATCCCCTTCTTCGGCATCTGTTTGGGAATGCAGTGTGCCGTCGTGGAATTTGCCCGCAATGTATGCGGCATGACGGGTGCCCATTCGACGGAGTTCGACAAAGAGACCCGCTACCCCGTGATTTGCCTCTTGAACGATCAGAAGACGATCACCGCCAAGGGGGGAACGATGCGGCTTGGCGCGCAGCCCACCAATCTCGCCGCCGGCAGCCGTGCGGCCGAATGCTACGGCAAACAACAGATCTCCGAACGTCACCGCCATCGCTACGAGGTCAACAACGAGCACCGTCAGCAATTAGTGGATCACGGCCTGGCTATTTCCGGCACGAGCCCCGACGGTTCGTTGGTGGAAATCGTGGAACTTCCCTCGCATCCTTGGTTCCTGGCCGTGCAGTATCACCCCGAGTTCCAATCGAAGCCGACCGCGGCGCATCCCTTGTTCCCTGGTTTTATTAAGGCCGCCGTGGCCCATCGCCAAGCCCGCAAGGATCGTCCCGCCGAGAGTCCCCCGGAATCTCCCCATGTCAGTGACGAGGAAACGGTTCCGTTTATTCGCAAGGCCCGCTAACAACTCCCCAGGGATATTGTCATGAGCGACGAAAAGAAAATTTTCATCGACGAGGATTGGAAAAGCCAAGTCGAGCGCGAAAAAGAAGCTTTTGCTAAACAACCAGAATCCGCGCCCGCGCCGGAAATCGGCTCGCACGAGCTTCCCCCCGCTTCGTTTGAAATGCTCGTAACAACCTTCGCCTCGGAAGCGATGGTCGCGCTGGGGCAACTTCCCAATCCCTTCACGAACGAGCACTCGATTAGTTGGGACCACGCCCGTTACACGATCGACATGCTGCAGATCATCGAGGATAAGACCAAGGGCAATCTCTCGACCGATGAAGCGGCAATTCTGGAGACGCTGCTCCATCAACTCCGCTTGGCTTTTGTCACGTTGCAGAAAGAGTACAACAATCCAGCCCCCGATGGTGGCGGGTTGAAACTCTAATCGTCCCGCAAAAGGGTCGCGCAAAAAAAATCGCCATGCCCAGCCGACGAGTACGCTGGCCTTGCGGCCCAATAGCCTTTCCAAATTAGCGACTTGCATCCCGCACCGGGTGACAACGGACGGGGTTGTTAGAGGCTACTGTGTCGACCGGGCATGGCGACGGTAAAAGCTCTCAGCGATGAGCTGCCAGTTCTCAGCCAGAAAGTTCAGGGCTTTTCATCTGGCTGAAAGCTGACGGCTGATAGCTAACAGCTTTCTTAATCTGCAAGCTTGTCAAACAACTGACGGAACTCCGGCATGTGTTCGCCGATGTGCGTGCTCCAGCGCGTCGGATTCCAAATTTCCACACACACCGCGGCACCCACGACCAACAATTCTCCACCAGGTTCCACTTCCAAAAACGTGCGAAAACTATCGGGGATCGCGATTCGTCCTCGGCCGGCAATCGGCACCGTCTTGTGACGCGTCGACAACAGCCGGCCAAACATCTGCACTTCATCCATCCGACCGGCGACCCGCCCACTGCGAATCTTGCCGGTCACGAGCGCCACTCCTTCGCTCAACCACTGCGTCCAATCACGTGGATGCCAAACACTCACGCAACCGGGCCGCTCTTTGGCCAACACGCACTCGCCTTTGTCATCGACCAACCCGTCGGCCCACTCCGTAGGCAGCGACAGCCGGAACCGCTCGTCGACCGACCGTGCCCATTCCCCAATAAAGAGTTCCGGAACCTCGGCCATGACGGGCTAGCTCAATAAGGGTGCGACTGGCCCTCCTTTACAAATGGCTCCAATAAAAGGCTTAAAGCCCGCTAATAACTCCATTTTTCACTGTGTTTGGGTCTCTTTCCCACTCAGTAACGGCATTTTAGCGAGTCGGTTGGAGATCGCAAGTAGGCGCGAAAATTTCGCGGGAAATGCGGGAATAGAGGCTGAAAGCCGCATGGCAGGTAAACTATTAGCTTGGACTCAAACATCCGACTCACTGCTGGCGATCTTGACTTGCTCGCGCATGGCCAACCGCTCCGCGTGCGAATCAACGACACTCAAGAAGCGGTGATACTTCTGGCCGATCAGATGAGCGACTCAAGAATTGCATCGACTTCGCAGATGCTGGTCCCAAGGCGGTTTATCCTCTGATTGCAGATATTGCTCCAAAAGATTGGGAAGATCTTTCCGCCTATCCTATCACGGAGAAGCTGTGAAAGTATCTCCATATGGCGCTAAAGGCCGCTTTAGGAATTGCCTGACTCGTTGCTACCCCTCCCCCAAGTTCTTCTTCCGACGCAACAGATGATGATAATGCTGCGCGAACCGGTGCGCCTCGTCCCGGACGTATTGCAGGAGTCGCAGGGCATAGGAGCTGTGGCTTAATCGCAGCGGCTTGTCTTTGCCGTTGATGAAGATCAACTCTTCCTTCTTGGCAAGCGAAATGACAAACGGCGGCTCGATTCCGGCCGCGTCGAACGCCTTCACCGCGCTGTTGAGTTGCCCCTTGCCGCCGTCGATCAGCAGGATGTCGGGGAACATCTCGGTTTCGTCCTTGAGCCGTGAAAACCTGCGAGTGACGATTTCTTGCATGCTCGCGTAGTCGTCGATCCCCTCGACTTCGCGAATCCGATACCGTCGATAGCCCGGCTTGAACGGCATCCCGTCGATGAATTGCACAAGGCTCGCCACGGTTTCGCTGCCACCCAGGTGCGCGATGTCCATCCCTTCGATCGTCCGGGGCGGGGCCGGCAATTTCAAAACCTTTTGCAAGCCCACCAAACCCTTCTTCGGGTCGATGTAAAACACCTCGGGCTGAATGTGCTTGTCGAGTTCGCCCCGCTCGTTGAGCGATTCGAGCATCGTGATCTCATCCCGCAATCGCGCGGCTTGCTCGAAGCGTCGCGCGGTGGCCGCCTCTTGCATCTCGGCCTTGAGTTCCTTGAGCAGCGATTTGCGGTTGCCGTCCAAAAACTTTTTGAGCCGACTGATGTCGCGGCGATATTCTTCCTTGCTGATCCGTAAATTGCAGGGAGCCGTGCATTGCTTGATCGACGCCAGCAGACAAGGCCGAAACCACCGCCAGCGCTCGTCCTCGGCTTCGATGTCGAGCGAACAGGTGCGAAACTGAAACACGCGCTGCAGCACTTGCAGGGCCCCATTGAGCGCCCCCGCGCTCGTGAAAGGCCCGTAGAGCTTTACGCCGCTCGAGCGCGGCTCGCGCGTGATTTCAATCCGCGGAAAATCCTCGTGCGTGGTGATCTGCAGATACGGAAACGACTTGTCATCGCGAAGATCGCGATTGAATTTCGGCTGCGTGTCCTTCACGAGCCGAGCTTCCATGAGCAAGGCGTCGACTTCGCTGTCGGCTGCAATAAAGTCGATGTCGTACGCCTCGAGCACAAGCTGGCTGGTGCGAGAATCCTCCGCCGCCGCCTTGAGGAAATAGCTGCCGGCCCGCGTCTTCAGGCTCTTGGCCTTGCCTGCGTAGATCACGCGGCCCAGCTTGTCCTGAAAGAGATAGACGCCCGGCGCATCGGGAAACGTCGTGCGGACCTTCTCCGCGGCACGCAGAAAGAACTCAACCTGC
>JBGTEU010000357.1:0-3199 GCA_041747595.1 Bythopirellula sp. | reverse complement strand
GAGCGGGAGGCGTTAGCCTCGCGCAAAGGTTGGATCGTCGAGTACGCACCGCCACTCGGGATGAATCCAAATCAGCAGCGGATTCTCTTGATTGGCCACGTAGCGGACGGCTCTTACCACGGCCGCGTAGTTCCATTTCTTTCGTTTGGAACCCGACTCGGTCCACCATGTGCCACTAGCAGGTTTCTCCCACCGCGAGTTGAGCTTGCGGCTGGCATAGGCTTTATAGTCTTTGAGAATTGAATCGGGATCAGGATCGCCAGCGACCGCAGAAATCAAATGGATATGCGTGCGCATGATCGCCACGGCCAAGATTTGCCAATGGCGGTGGTTGGCCGTCTCGTGAAACTGAGACAACAGCGCGTCGGCTTGTGAGGAATTCAACAAGATCGGCGGACACTTCAAGCGCGATTGTGAGGCGTGCTTCAGCCCGGGCATGGAGCGACTATACGTGGTGCCACGGACATTCTCTTTTCGCCAAGGGTCGAAACTCGAACTTCGCACGGGACTCACAAAGCCGCGATCATCGCCGGGGAGCCATGTGCCGTAGGTGGTCCAGGTGAGGAGCCAATGGCGCAGGGTAGGGTCGAACATGGCGCGATCTCCGTAAAGAAGATAGATTTGCCCTATGCAAAGATTTGCAGGGGACTTTTGCAGGGGACTTACGTCCCCCGCTCGCCATTATAGTGTACATGGGTACAGACGCAAGGGGCTTCTTTAGCGCTTTGTCGCGCGACGAATCGAGCGTCGCCCGCATGCCCCAGCGACGAGACACGATGCGAGCAGCAGGAGGCTAGACGGCTCGGGCACTGCGGTCGCGGCCTCGAGGGGAGCCGTACCATAGTTTTCTTGCCAATCTTCCAAGTCCTGGTCGTCGTAAATTGTGCCGTAGCCCCGTTGCCATATGAGAAAATCCCTTCCGTCGACGTCGCCATCCCCGTCGAAGTCCCCGGGGAGAGCCACGATGGGCGCATCCCAATAGATGTTGTCCACGGCGAAGTTGGCGGCGGTACCGTTCTCTTCGAGGATGACGAACGAATAGCTCAACATTTGCAGATCGATGGCGGTTCCCCGGATGTCGCTCACCGGAATCGAGGCTTGACCCCATTGTCCGTTGCGGACCAGTCCATAAGTCGTCTGGAAGGCCGGGAAGCTCACGTACTGTTGGTTGCCCCAGGCGTCGATGACTCCGATTTTGAATGTGACGTTCGCGGGTATCTGGATGTCGAAATTGAGATGTCCCTCGCCAAAGTCGAACAAGTTGAGGGGCTGATGGGACATCACGCCGGCACCGAACCACCCCTGGCCGGTCGTTTGCCACGACATGGCGTTGTCGCCCTCGAACGGTGGAATCGTCGAGTCGGTGAGAGTTCCCTCCCAGACGAAGATTTCTGCATCGAGGCCGGGGGTGAGCTTGCCGTTGGTGGGCGTGTTGTCGGTGAAGATACCGAACGACCCGCTCTGTGCCGTCGGCGGACCCAGGTGGACCGATCCCTGACCGTTCCATTCATAAGCCCGGATATAGTCGACGTACATCTCACCCGGCAACGGCATGGAAATCGGCTGTCCGCTGGCGGGATTTCCAAGTTGGTAGGCGTCGGTATAGGCTCCACCGACGGCCATATTGGCGATCAGGTAGAATGGCTGCCTGAACTCATCCGAGTCATCGTCGATCGTGAAAGGCGAGGCAAACAAATCGTGTTCGACTTCGTTGTCGATCACGGTCATGCGCAGGCTGTTCGGATCCCAGTACAAGCGATAGGTCAGAAAGCGATCCGTGAGGCCCGGAGAGTAGTTGTAGTAAGGTCGGGCGTACTGGTCTTCCGGATCCCAGGAAATGCTGGCGGCGCCGGTGGGATTCTCTGGCGTGATCGCGTCGTCGGAATAAAAGATGGCATTGGCGCCGACGGTCTGGTTGACCGTGGAGTTGTTGAGTCCGTTGCCACCGTTGTGCTCGTCGTGAAGATCTCGAAAGGCCTTTCTCCCGCCCATCTCCATCATGTCGATCTCGCCCTTGCGCGGCCAATCCCAATTGGTCGTACCCAGCATCCACACGGCGGGCCAACCCCCCAGGTCGAGGTTGGGAACTCTCACTCGGGTTTCGATCATGCCGTATTGAAGCGAGACCTTGGATTTGGAGACGACCTTGCCCGACGTGTAGTTCAACGGGTTGCCCCATTGATCCACGATACCGGGGCCGCTCTGCTGCTTGGCGGTGATCCGCAGGGCGGTGTTGCCTGCTTCACCCGGAACGGGCGCAATGTCCACGTTGTCCTCGTGGTAATACTGCAGCTCGCCATTGCCCCACCCCCAGTTGCCGTTGCCCGTATCCTTGATCCAGTTATCAAGATCATTGAAGTTTTCTTCCCACAGCAGACTGCCGATCTGGGCATGCACGAAATTTCCGGTTTGCAGAACCGCTGCGGCCAGCAGAAACGTTGCGGTTAACAGGAGCAGAAATCGAAGTCGGTACGCACGAAGAATTTTCATTTGCTTTCCTGGGAATGATTTCCTGGGAACATGATCTGCTTGGCAGACAATTTGTGGGACTGAGCTAAGCTCAGCCCCGCGGCGAGGGTTTTTCCATTTGCCATCCGGTGACGCAACAAACACCAGTCAGGTCGTTTACTTGCGTTGACGTCGCGCGAGTGCCAATAAACAACCCGTCATGAGCAAACCCAAAGAGGCCGGCTCGGGCACAACCACCGCGAGGAATACGTTGTCGACCCACAGGCCGTTGGCGATGTTGGGGATTGGTCCCGCGGACATCTGGAAGCGAAGCAAAAACGAATCCGCACCATCCGGGACATCGATATTGAGAAGGCTAAACGTCTGGTAGCTGGTGTTGATTCCTGCGCTTGTCAGTTGTGTCAGCGTTTCACCTTTGACTCCACCGCCATGACTGCCATCCTGGTCGAGCCACATGATCTGATAAAACGTATTTATGCCCGTGAAGTCGGTTGAGTCGACCTTCGCGTCGAACCTCAAATCATAGTTCACCGTATTGTCGATGACGTTTGCGCCTTGATTCTGCTCGATGAAGTAAGCGCCAGGAGCAGGTGTATTTGCGACATGGTCAAACGACATGTGAGCGGCAAAGCTCCCGCTGTTGGGCATGGCACTGCTACGAACCGTGGAGCCCGCGCCCCCGCCTATTTCGGTCCAGTCCGCCGCGTCGGCACCGGTCCCAATCTCAAAG
>JBGTEU010000356.1:0-4665 GCA_041747595.1 Bythopirellula sp. | reverse complement strand
TGTGTAGGCCGGAACGAGCGGTAGCGCTGTTCCGGCATGTGAGATGTTTTGGGCAAGGCTTGCCGGAACTGCGCACGGCTTGTTCCGGCCTACTATCTTTACAAGTACAAGAATACGTGTGAGAGTGTAACCCAGATCCCTCTGTCGGCGAGCCTCCCTCGGGATGACATTTGATTGCAAAACGAGACACGATAGTGGCCATTTCATGTTCAAATTCTTGTCCACCCTCCCCATAGCCGTTGTATTCTCTTATCTTTGCATAGCCGCGTACGCCCTCGAACCTTGCCGCATCGAAATCGTCGACGCGGAAAACGGTTGGCCCGTGCCGTTGGTGGAACTGCGCACGAATCATCAAGTGCGGTTGGTTTCAGATAACGCGGGTGTGATCGCTTGCGATTTGCCGGAATTGATGGGGGTGGAAACTTGGTTCACCGTTGAAGGACATGGTTACGGAGTGCCCGCCGATGGTTTTGGGCTTCAAGGGGTTCGACTCGTGCCGGAGGTGGGTAAGCGGTTGACGGTGAAAGTCACTCGGCAGCTACCTGCAAAGCGAATTGGCCGCCTGACCGGGGCGGGGTTGTTTGCCGAATCGCAAAAGATGGGCGAGCAGCAAGATTGGCCCGAGACCGGCGTGCTGGGCTGCGACAGCGTGCAGATTGCCGAGCATCGGGGCCGACTGTTTTGGGCGTGGGGCGACACGACGATGCCGAACTATCCGCTCGGTTTGTTTCACATGTCGAGCGCGACGACGGTTTTGAAGCCACTCACGTCGTTCGAACCACCGCTAGAATTGCGATTCAAATATTTCACGAACGATGCCGGCCGACCGCGGAACGTCGCGGAGTTTCAGGGCGAGGGGCCCACGTGGCTGAGCGGTTACGTGAGCTTGCCCGACCGCGACGGCGGGCAGCGCTTGGTGGCGCACTACGTGAAGATCAAGGGTTACCTCACGGCCTATGAAAGCGGCCTTTGTGTGTGGAACGACGAGGCTGAGAAGTTCGTGCCTTTGAAAAAACTGTGGACGAAAACGGATGGGGATTCCGAGCAACCGCTTGCGCCGGAAGGGCACCCCGTGTTTTGGACGGATGACGGTGGCACGGAGTGGGTGTTGTTCGGCGATCCGTTTCCACGGCTCAAGTGCCCGGCCACTTTCGAGGCGTGGCAAGATCCCAAAACATGGCAAGCCATGAAGTCGCAAGAAAGCGTACCGACCATCGACGGTGAGGAGAAAATCACCCCGCACCGAGGTTCCGTCGCTCGGAACGAATTTCGCAAGCGGTGGGTCGCGGTCTTTACCCAACTAGAAGGTGAATCGTCGCGGTTCGGCGAGATTTGGTACGCTGAGGCGAGCCAGCCCACCGGGCCTTGGGAGAACGGGGTGAAGGTGGTAACGCACAACAATCAAACGTTCTACAACCCGCGGCTGCACCCGGAACTCACCCCGGCCGACTCGCCAGTGCTGCTATTTGAAGGGACGTACACGCATACTTTTGCCGATCACGCCGTGCCGACGCCGCGCTATGACTACAACCAGATTCTCTATCGTTTGGATCTCAACGACCCGGCGTTAATTCCAACAACCGGGCGTTAGCTCGCCATCGTACCGATGCCGGTAGCGGTTATCACGTCGAAAAACCTTCGCGCCGGCAAACGAGCCCCACCGCCAGTAGCGCTAAGAGCATGACGCTTGAGGTGGGCTCGGGAACGAGGGTGAGCCGGATTTCATGCGTTAGCGCACCAAAGGTCGAGCCTTCTCGAACGAGAATGAATGAATGTACGGTGACCCGTTCGAGTGGTGAAAATGTGACTGAGTTCTCGGAAGCTACGGGGTCTACCCAATTTGGAGCCGTATGCAAACTACCTAAGAGCACGCCCGGGATGGGCATGTTCGTAGCAATTGGGTCGCCTGATTCGTAGGGGAAGACCGTCACTTCAACTGCCGCGGCGGGGACGGTTACATAAGTCCAGGCTTCGACAAGTCCTATATTAAAACCGAAGGCAGCAAAAGCTCCGATGCGATCAATTGCCAAAGAGGGATGATTCGCAATGACGTCAAACGACATTGCAAAGGCGCTCAGTCCATCGCCAATTGAATAGGTATCCTCATCAGGTGCTACTGACAAGAGATTTGCGTAAGGCCATGCAGCATAGTACTCGGAAAAGCAAACGTCGCAGTCAGGGCGACCACTGACGAAGTCATAATCAGTGCGGACGCCGATGTTGGAGGGCGCCTGCGTTTGCCAATCGCCATAAACGCCAGCGCCTAAAAAGTTGCCGCTGCCAGGAGGGAATTCAAACCCTGGGTCGCTGGCAATATTGTTAAAGTTTCTCCAAACAAAGTTCTCATAACGTAAGCCGTTGGCGATGGTTTGTTCACTCGTCCCGTTGAAGAATGTGGCTGGAGCGTTAAAGCCTGCCCCCGTGCCCGACAGGGTGTCCAGCATTATCTCAGCGAGGGGTGGCGCATAGGCTGGTTGGATCAGAGTCGCTTCGCCTAGCGTGAGGCCCGATTGCAGCACCCAATTCACCAGCGGTCCCGAGGAAGCGTCGGTCACGTAAACGAGTAGGTTCGTGGCCGCGATCAATTCAACCTCGCGCTCCCAGCCCGATTCGCTCATCAGATGACCCACCGCGCAGGCCGTGTCATGGTTGTCGACGAAGATCGGGACACCGCCGTCGGCGTGCCCTTCATTGAGGGGAAAGAGTCCACGATCGCGGTACGCGGCGAGCCGCTCAATATTTTGGTCGCGCTGGTGGCTGAGAAACGCATGCCAATACTGCCGCTGCGATTGGCTCCAACGTATCCCTTGCCGCTGCTCAAGACGTGCCAGGGCAACTTCGAGGCTCCGCTCACGATTCGCCTCAAGAATTTCAAGCACCGCATCGAAATGGGTTTGCAATTGGACGCGCAAGCTCGCAGAATTTGCTTGACGGTATTCCTGGGGCGAGCCGATCGCGCGCAATAAAAATGCGCTGCGGAGTCGCGAATCAATCTTGGCAGTTCTGACGATGGTTTTCGTCGGTGAAAGCGAAGCCATTGCCAGCGGTTGAGAAACCAGGATAAGCAGCACGACACAGAGTAAACGTTTCATCCGGAGCCCTCTCAGGTGAATGGGGTACTCGCGACTTTAAGTAGAATAATGCAGATAAGTAACGATTGAGACCATTCCTCTCAACTTAAGGCAGATTAAAGGAGGTTACAAGAAAAAAACTTGTCGCACTGACCCTACGGACAGCAAAAGACGGCAAAAGAAGCGAGTCTACGGTCGGGCAACCCCCTGGTATTCCAGGCTGTTATTGACCAATGGCTAAAAGGTGTTACACTTACACATACAAATTAGGTGCGAGACCGCCTGCGACAATCACAGGGCGGATCATTCACTTCGACATTTCCAGCCTTGGCGACGATTCCTCATCGTGTCTGCCGCGGCTGATAGCTGACGACTGCGAACGATTTTCTTGCTCCTCAGGCCCCGGCAATGGGTTTGCCGCGGTTGCCTTTGCTCTTGGAGCTTCGTGCGTTTTAACGGCACCGCGTCAGTAGCAGATTTGTCCGATATTTTGCGCTCAGAGACTTTGACCTTGGTGGGTCGAAATGTCTCGCGCTGTTTCTACAGGAGTTAGCAAAGAGAAAAAAATCATCCTGAGAGAGTCCTAGCGACCGAAGGATCTGCGTTGTAAATGAGACAACCTAGATTCTTCAGTCGGCGAACCTCCCTCAGAATGACAAAAATTGCCTCGGCTACCTCCTGTCAGATCTCACAAGAAAGAATTACTAAATGAGTTTTGAATCCCTTGGTTTGTCGGCCTCGCTGTTGCGTTCGATTCGCGAAAAAGGTTACGACAAACCCACACCCATCCAAGCAAGCACGATTCCCGCGGTCCTGGCCGGCCGCGATCTGATGGGCTGCGCGCAAACGGGCACCGGTAAGACGGCCGCGTTCGCGCTGCCGATGATCGACCGTTTGTTTGCCAAGAAGAATGATAAGTTCCAGTCCGCCAAGCGGTATCATCATGCCAGTTATCGCCCCATCCGCGCGGTGGTGTTGGCACCGACCCGCGAGCTGGCTGCCCAGATTCACGAAAGTTTCATCACCTACGGCCGCAATTCGGGCCTGCGCTTCGCGGCCATCTATGGCGGCGTGAGTCAGAACCCACAGGTCCGTGCGCTCGACAAGGGGGTCGACGTTCTTGTCGCTACTCCTGGTCGATTGCTCGATCTGATGAACCAAGGTTACGTCGACCTGTCGAACGTCGCGATTTTGGTTCTCGACGAAGCCGACCAGATGCTCGACATGGGATTTCTCCCCGACCTGAAACGGATCGTCTCGGCGGTTCCGAAGCGCGAACAGACGCTCATGTTTTCCGCCACAATGCCGGCGGAGATCAAAATCCTCGCCGACAAATGGCTGCGCGATCCCGAGCACATTCAAGTCACCCCCGCCGCCACCACGGTGAAGGCGGTGCAGCAATCGGTTTATTTTGTTGCGACGCGCAATAAGCCGGAACTGCTGGCCCATTATCTGCAAACCAACGCCAGCACGCGGGCCCTCGTGTTCGCTCGCACCAAGCATGGCGCCGACAAGATCGTCAAGCACCTCATCAAGCAAGGAATCCGCGCGGCCGCGATCCATGGCAACAAGAGCCAAAACGCCCGCATGAAAA
>JBGTEU010000355.1:0-7521 GCA_041747595.1 Bythopirellula sp. | reverse complement strand
GAGCCCCTCCACAGGTGCCAGGAGTACAATCGATATGGGATTTTTCGACGAGTGAGTCCATGCCTGTATTTTAGCATAAAGTCCACGGATTCAAAGATTCACTCTCCAAGACTCCCCAGCGACGCCAGGAACTCGCTCATCTCGCCGGCGGCGTGGGCATTGCCTTGTGTTCGGGCTGCTTCGATCCCGTCACGCAGCACGGTCCGTGCTTCGTTCACGCGGCCAAGACGGGTTAGCTGTTGACCCGCCATGAAGAATGCCGGTACGTAAGGGGAACTATCTTTGGTAAGCTCCGCGAGCCCGGCCAAGCTGGCGTCATTTGCCCCCTCTTTGTCGAGCTCCATTGCCAAGCTGTAGCGCAGAAACGTATCAGTCGGATCGTCGGCCAACATAGCCTCAATTTTTTCGCGTCGTGTGCTCATACGGCCCTCAGAACTCTCCGGTGATCTTGATAATCTGGCCACGTTTGGCGTTCGTACCGGTGCCGAAACTCGTGACATACAGCGCGCCGCTTGAATCAAACACCAGGCTCGTGGGTCGCACCACTTCGGCAATTTTCACGGCTCGGCAAGCGGGGCGGCCATCAAGCCGCGCGTCGTCCAATCGGAACACACCGCCCGATTTTTCATCCACCCAAGAAAAATCAATCGCATAAAGCTGCCCCGACGGACTGTAAGCGAGCGCCACGACGTCGAACAAACCGGGCAAGAGCTTGAGAACTATGTGGCCTTCCGAGGGCAAGATAAACGCCACGCGGCTGTCACGCCCCTCGGATAGTCCGCCAACGAAGCTCGCCACGAGAAACTGCGATTGATCGGCGGGAGTCAAGCATAGACCGACGGGCCAATACAATTCTTCCGAGCTCTTGGTGCCTAACTGTTGTCGTGGCGTGTAAAGATTATTGCCAACCAGGGCGCATTTGTAGACGACGCCCGATTGCTCCGGAAGGCCAGAGGACACATAAGCAACAGTTTCACCCACCACCACGCTAGGCAACTCAGCGAAGCCCCCCGTGCCGACCGAAAGCTCCACCTGGTAATCAAAGTCCTCGGCGGCAAGAGCATCTTTGTCGGGCAATCCGTAAACGCCCACTTGCTCAACACTTCCTTGCCTCATCCCACCTACGACGGCTAGCTTGGTCGGTGTAACGAAGCCTAAAGACCAGGGTCCCACGCGTAACGCTTCGTTATCGCCGATCTCATGGGTTGCTAATTCTCGCAGCACTTCGTGCGACTCTTGGGGCTTGTCCGCCGTGAAACGCTTGATGCGGCCGGCACCGCTTTCGGCAAAGAAAAACTCTTGAGGCGCTTCTTTATTCGTCGTGGGGCGAATCACCAAACCGCACGGATTGTCGAGCCCATCGAGGATAACTTCCGTTTGATACTTTGCCGACTCATCGCCCCCGGCGGGGAAAGCTTGATCTTGAGAATCGGCCGCCCATGCGAGGATTGGTCCCCAAAACAATACCACGGCGACTTGAATCACTTGCTTCATGCGGTTCACACTAGGCTTGAGCGGCTTCGTAGGCGGAGATCTTGGCTTCGTGTTCCAACGTCAGGCCAATATCGTCCAAGCCGTTGAGTAAACAATGGCGGCGGAAGGAAGCCACCTCGATCTTGGCGAAAAAGCCATGGGCATCGGTAAGTTTTTCCTCCTCGAGATCAGCGGTGAGCGCGTAGGGGTGATGCTGGGCTGCCCGTTGGAATAACTCCTCGACCTCTTCCTCGCTCAAGCGAATCGGCAATAAGCCGTTCTTGAAGCAGTTGTTATAAAAAATGTCGGCAAAGCTCGGGGCGATGATCACGCGAAACCCGTAATCGTCGAGCGCCCAAGGGGCGTGTTCGCGGCTTGAACCGGAACCGAAGTTTCGCCGCGCGAGCAGAATCGTCGAACCTTCCGCTTCGGGTCTGTTGAGTTCGAACTCAGGATTCGGCGAACCGTCATCCAACTTGGCCCAATCCCAAAACAGAAACTCGCCGAAACCGGTCCGCTCGATCCGCTTGAGAAACTGCTTAGGAATGATTTGATCAGTATCGACGTTGGCCCGATCCATGGCCACGACTTTACCGGTGTGTGTGGTGAATGATTTCATGTTGAATTGTTATTTCATGTGAAGTGTGTATTGAACGATTTCAAGTTCATCAAATGTACGATCGAGCTTAAAAGATTTACCAAATGTCGGCGAAGCAAGCCAACCATCTTTGGCAGCAACAGGCGTGTATGCTTCCTTGTCGCGGACAAGCATCTGAAAATCAATCTCTTCATCAAGGGCATCAATCAACCAATATTCGGGAATTCCGGCTTCATAATAGGCTTTAGGCAACAGGACTTTGTCTTTCTTGATCGAACTCAAAGATACGACTTCCATGATCCAGTCGACGGTGCCAACGATCTCCATCCCTGCCCTGGGATCGCCCTTGAGTGGTGGGAATTCGACTCTGCCGGATCGAATGCCTGCATAGGAGACAAACGAAGCATCGGGCTCATTCGAAACACCAGCCTGCGTGTTAGAAATCAAGACGCCATCTGCATAGAACTTTCCCAAGCGGTGTTGACGCACATATTGATAAAGTACGGCACTGATCTCGGCTTTTAAGAAGTTATGACGATCAATTGATTCTGGACTCATGTCAACGATCACCTCGCCAGCCACAAATGTAATTTTGCCTCGCTCGGGAAAATCATCAGAGACAGCCCACTTGCGGAAGCCATTCAAGGTAGCTGCTACGGCAGGAACGACAATCGCCGGTCGTTCGTCGGGTGAGTAGATTGTGATTGGCATCGCAGTCACAATTGCATCGGTTGAAACTGTCGCCATTGATCGATCCTGCCGAAGTTGATGAAGCCGTTGCTAGAAAAGTTGTCCGCCCCCATTCTACTCCCAGTCCCGAATATCCACAAAATGACCGGCAATCGCCGCGGCGGCCGCCATCGCCGGCGATACCAAGTGCGTGCGGCCCCCTTTGCCTTGGCGGCCTTCAAAATTGCGGTTCGACGTCGAGGCACAACGCTCGCCGGGCGAGCGCTTGTCGGGATTCATCGCCAAGCACATGCTGCACCCCGCCTCGCGCCAATCGAAACCCGCCTCCTTGAAGACCTTATCGAGGCCTTCCTGCTCGGCTTGGATTTTCACCTGTCCGCTGCCGGGTACCACCATGGCATTGACATGCTCCGACACACGTCGGCCCTTTGCCACGGCAGCGGCCGCCCGTAGGTCTTCGATGCGGGCGTTCGTGCAAGAACCGATGAATACACGATCCAATTTCAGGTCGGTGATCGCCTCGCCCCCCTTGAGGCCCATGTAGTCGAGGGCATTGGCGGCCGTTTTCTGTTCTGTGGGATCGGAGTAATCCGTCGGCTTGGGCACGCGTGAATTCACGGAAACGACCAAACCAGGATTCGTGCCCCAGGTCACTTGTGGGGCGATGTCGGCGGCTTGGAACACCAGGGTCTTGTCGTAAGTTGCCCCGGGATCGCTCGGCAACTCGCGCCACTTGGCGACGGCCGCGTCAAAATCTTTCGGTACGAACTTTCGGCCCCGGAGATATTCGTAGGTCGTGTCGTCGGGGGCAATCATCCCCGCGCGGGCTCCGGCCTCGATCGACATATTGCACACGGTCATGCGATTTTCCATGGTGAGCGATCGAATCGCCTCGCCCGTGTATTCAATGCAATAGCCGGTCCCACCGTCGGTCGTGATCTGGCCGATTAAATAAAGAATAAGATCCTTGGCCGTCACGCCGTTTCGCAATTGCCCATCCACGCGAAGCTCCAGCGTCTTTGCCTTATCTTGCAACAACGTCTGCGTCGCCAGAACATGCTCGACTTCGCTCGTGCCGATGCCAAACGCCAGGGCTCCAAAAGCACCGTGGGTTGAGGTATGACTATCGCCACACACAATCGTCATCCCCGGTTGCGTGTAACCTAGCTCAGGACCGATGACGTGAACGATCCCCTGATTGGGATCGTTGAGGTCATAATGCGTGATTCCAAATTCCTTGCAATTATTGCGAAGCGTATCGATCTGCTTCTTTGAAATCGGATCGAGAATCGGCAAACTGCGATCGCTGGTCGGCACATTGTGGTCGGCCGTGGCGATGGTCCGTTCAGGCCTGCGCACCTTCCGCCCCGCAAGCCGAAGGCCTTCAAAAGCTTGGGCACTGGTGACTTCATGTACCAATTGCAGATCGATGTACAGAATCGTCTGTCGGCCCGATTCTTGGTAAACAACGTGGTTGTCCCAAATTTTCTGAAAGAGCGTGCGTGGCTTCATGATCGCTAGATATGTTCGCTGGCAAGGATAGCCCCTACTGAAGTCCGGGGCCTGGGAAACAAACAATTTATTCTATTCGGCGGGGCCGCGGAGTGAAAGACAGGTGATTCGCGGCGAGGTTCGGAAATGTAGCACCACGCTCCGCGTGGTATCTTTGCCGTTTACGGCAGGAGATCAAGAGTTCTTCCGTCCGACAATTTCACTGCTCTCAAACGCTGGTCGAGTGAAAACAACCTCCTATCGCCAAGCTGTTCAGCGGCACTCGCCAGAGATGCATCAGCCAAGTCTAATGGCATATCCGTATATTGGATCATGAATTCGCGCAACCTTTGCCACTCATTTTCACCGGGTAGATAAAGTCGGATTAGTCCATCGGCCAAGAATCCCCATAGTTCCTCCTGTGCGGGCCGTCCACCAGCACGATTAAGCAAGTGCATCGCTTCGGTGAGGCAGGGCCATGTCGTCACCAATGGAGAGGCCGGCAAAGAAGCCAGCGCATCAACACACTTCTGGTGATGCAGGTCATCTCGGTCAATAAGTGCCACTAGAGGACCCGTGTCGCAGAGCGTCACAACCGACCCTCACTGCGCTTGCGTTCCATATCATCGGTAAATCGTTCGCCACAATTCTCAGAAAGGACCGCCTGACCACCACTCGCAATGCGACCCGTACGCCCAGTGAACAAATCCGCCAAAGTACTCGCACCATTGCCATTCGGAGCTTGCAGCGCTGGCAAATGCGCTGCAATCCAGCCAACTGGCGTTGTACCACTTGCGGATGCAGCCTCTGAAAGGGCGTTGAAGATTGGGTCCGGCAAATCTAAAGAGTGTGACATGGTACTGTTCCTCGACAATATGATTCTAGCATGACCACATCATTTTACCATGTAGAGATTTGGCCTTTACACCGCCGCCATTTCCACCGCCTGCGCCGCCATAGCTTTCCGTTCGGGGCAGCCGTTGCAGTTCCACCACGCCGAGGCCAATTTGCTCGACCAAGGATCCGTGAGCGGAACCCGCTCGAGTTGCTCCTGCAGAGTTGCCACGTCTTGAAAGCGATCTTCAGGCTGCTTTTCCAAGCATCGCAAAATAATTTCATCCAACTCGACGGGAACTGCGGGACTGATCTCGCGCGGTGAAACGGGGGTTTCGCTCGCGTGGGCGACGAGCACTTTGATCGGTTGTTGATAGTCGAACGGCGGTTTTCCCGTAACCAGGAGATACATGACCGCACCCAACGAATAAATGTCGCTCCGCTCGTCGACCTCGTGACCGCCGGTCGCTTGCTCGGGAGACATGAAAAGCGGCGAACCTGTAATGGTGCCTTCTTGGGTGAGGCCCGCCTCTTGGACGTCGCTCATCGGTTTGGCGAGTCCAAAATCCAAAAGCTTCGCTACGTCAAACATGCCCCCTCGATAGGCGCAGAAGATGTTCGCCGGCTTGATATCGCGATGCACGAGTCCGTGGCTATGCGCTTCGGAGAGTGCTTCACAGACCTGCCGCATTAAGTAGACCGTACGTCCCGCGGACATCGGGCCGTAGTCGTTGACCAGTTCACCGATGTTATGACCTGGCAAAAATTCCATGACGTAATAAAAGGTGCCGTCCGCAGTACGGCCGTAATCATAGATGTCGACCGAGTTCCAGTGCGAGAGCTTGGCCGTGGCCTGTACTTCTCGTTCAAAGCGAGCCAGCACTTGAGGATCGCCCGCCTTTTCGGGACGGATCACTTTGATCGCGCAGGGCCGTTTCATCATTTGATGCTCGGCGAGATAAACCTCGCCCATGCCGCCGCTGCCAAGCATCTGCCGAAGGCGATATTGGCCGAGTTGCTTGGCGACAAAGGCTTCTTGCCGCAAGGTACGAATCGCGCGCACGCCGAATGTGCCCGTCGACACGGCGATAGCCATGATCAAAAAATGTTCAATCAGCGTGCCGTCGAAAATGTCATTCTCGATGAGTGCGGCAAATTCCGGCGATCGGAAATCAGCGACGACTATCGCCACCAACGGGATCAAACCAAAAATACTAAGTACCGTCAGCGCGCGCTGCCACGTATTTGGAATAAAAATTGAATAGCAGAAAATCAACAGCACCCAAAATGACGCGATGTGGGGAACGTGGGCGTGCCCGTCGGGTAGTCGCGCGCAATAGATAAGATTGTGAATGTTGACCGCCATCATGTAGGCCGCTGGCGCACCGAAGATCAGAAACTCGGTGACGCGCAGATTGCGAATTACAAAATTGCATTTCACACATAACCGCCAAGCAGTCAGTGCTAGCAATAACGTCACGGCGATGTGACCGATCAAAAAAGGGTAACTTCCCTTGGCCGTGTACTCCTCAAACGTTGAAAACGAACGCATCAGGAACACTCCAAATCCCGCGCACAGCAAGATCGAAACCATTCGCAGTCGATCCCGCAAAACATTGAGTGTTTCCTGACTTAAATGGGGCGCGCTACCCTCGATGATGGCGATGCCTTGCCGCGCCGCGGCACGATTGTCGCCCGATTCCGACGTCGCTTTGCCCAACAATTTGAGCGGCGATTCAATCGTCTCTGCGAAACTAGAAATTGATGTTCTTGGTTCTTTTTTACTGGTTGCCATTTCAGACCATATTCTCGGGTAGGCGCCACGGCCCGATCGGGTGATATTGCTCTCTATGGTAACTAGGTTCCGCCCAGCAGGGCAGGGGTTGGATCCCCTGTCAGGAGCGAATCGGCGACCAAAACTGCGCGGCGAACCGTTGTGTTTCGCCTACGTAGTTCTATACAGGTGATGCAAATGGGCAACAGAAGGTTGCCCAGAATCAGCGCGTCAAACGGCACAGTGGATGGCCGGCAACACGCTCTGCGGATGGAACCCCGGAGTAGGACACAGATGGATCGATGAACTGCCCGTCGCGAAAAGATTCCCTTATAGCCTCGTCTTTGTGAACTAGGCTTCTAGTGTGCTGGCTACCTCGCTTGGATGCGGCGGTAGTGAGCAATCGCTTGTCCTGTAACTTTTCACGACGCTGCCGTCACCCCCTCTGCGGTCGCACCCAAGGTTCTCATCACATGTATGGCAATTGGTTCGCCACCAAACGGGATCGCCGTGCGCGATCTGGTTTGTTTCGCCGCAAAGCCCAGTGCCGAAGGGGAAACGGAATGCGCAAGGCTGCCACGAAGCAAGTTAGTTGGAAGGGAAGCATCGAAACCCTTGAGGATCGCCGCGTTATGTCGGCGGATTCTCTGCTGGGTGGCAG
>JBGTEU010000354.1:0-4222 GCA_041747595.1 Bythopirellula sp. | reverse complement strand
GGCGAATCCCTGTGGGTACAATTATAAGGTTGAAAACGATAAGTACTCCCCCTTTCTCAAATAACTCCCCAGAGCCAGACGCACGCGAGATAAGACGCTCACTTCGGTACCCGACGGTTTCCCGTCCGCTGTTTGCGAAGGAAACTCCCAACGGCCAAGTGACCTTATTGCCTAAGGGCAGATTCTGCTGGCAGAGCTGTTGAGTCGAGGGTCCGAGACTATGAGTTTCAGGACGAGTGTTCCGGAGCCAGATGCGTGCGGTTTCTTGCTCCGAGGTTTTTGTCATTCCTACTAGTGGTGGCCGATCCATGGTGTCTTACCAAGGCTTGGGAACCGTCATTTTCAGGAAGGACCATCCAAGAGCCATTGAGATCAATTGTTTGCTCAGAGATTCATTGTTTGCTCACAGGGGCATGTGGGCATACTTTTACGGTCGAGCAGTGCATAAAGCGGAGAGCTTGCCTGCTGACGGTGGAAAGTGTGTTCCGCGCTTCTGCAAAATTAGCTTTACAAGAGCCGCCTTTATGAAAATAAAGTGCAAGATACGTGAGACTATTCGCATTGGGCAATTTGATTCGCGCTGACTCGCGCGGTGATTGCCCTGTGCTACTGACTTAAACGTAATTTTTTTCCAAATTTGGTGAGTCAAAAGCCATTGAAGGTATTGGTGTTAGAATTGGTTGTCTGTGACAGCCGTCCGACCAAAGCTTTTCATGGCCATGGCTCGCATGGGTAAGACTTGTTTTTCGGAGAACTTATTTTTCGAGAAACACAGGGGGAATTCTTGATCGCCGCGTTCGTTTTGCATATCCGCCAATTTTTATTGTCGCGCCCGATTTTATTGCCCTGGGTTTTCCCAGCCTGGCAAGGGGGCGAATTGTGCGCTGCTTACGTTAACGCGGATGTTATCAACGCTGATTTTACCACTGCTGGGCCTTCGCCAGCCGTGAATCCCCTTGGCTGGCTCATGTTATCCCAAAAGACCACTTGCTGACTTCCCTGTAGTTGAGGAGTTTTAACTTGTACGAAGCGATACTAGATCACGATTTGGATGATGACTCGAACGTTGCCGACGTCGAGAAGGAATTCGATACCAAGAGTCTCGATGACACCGTCGACGTTGACGTCGATGACGATCTGTCGCTCGACTTGGGCGGGGGGATCAAAGAGGCCGAAGTCGAAGGGGAAGGTGATTTTGACGACGAGAGCGTCGATCTGGAATCTTGGTCGGACGACCCCGTGCGGATGTACTTGACGCAGATGGGTGAGATCCCGCTGCTCACGCGCCAACAAGAAATCAATTTGGCTCGCCGAATCGAGCACACCCGCACCGCCTTCCGTCGTCGGCTGTTGGCCTGCGATTATGTGATCCGCGTGGCTTACAAGGTGCTCAACCGCGTGCATCGGGGCGAGTTGCCTTTCGACCGCACGGTGCAGGTTTCGGTGACCGACCGCCTGGAAAAAGAACAAATCCTGGGCCGGTTGCCGCACAATCTGCGGACCCTGGAAATTCTGCTGCAGCGCAACGAAGAAGACTACCGCCTGGCGACCAGCAAGAGCACCAAGCCCGCTACCCGCAAGATGGCCTGGTGCCGTCTGGCCGGTCGGCGGCGTCGTGCCGTCATGCTCATCGAAGAATTGGGTTTGCGAACCCAACGAATCGAAGCGATGATCGCCCCCTTGGAAGAATTTAGCTGCCGCGTCGATCTGCTCAGGAAGCAACTCGATCAAATGAAAAAAGACCGGCGGCCCCTTTCGGAACGCAAGCCGCTGATGGTCGAATATCGCAATATCTTGCGGATGACGCAGGAAACGCCCACCAGTCTCCGCAATCGCGTGGATTACTTGCGAGACGTGTTCTCCAAGTACCAACAGGCGAAGCGCGGGCTGTCGGAAGGCAACTTGCGCCTGGTGGTTTCGATTGCCAAAAAGTACCGCAATCGGGGCCTGAGCTTTTTGGATTTGATCCAAGAAGGCAACGCCGGCTTGATGCGTGCCGTCGACAAGTTCGAATATCGCCGCGGGTTCAAGTTCTGCACGTACGCCACTTGGTGGATTCGTCAGGCGATCACCCGGGCGGTGGCCGATCAAAGCCGCACGATTCGCATCCCCGTTCACATGGTCGAGACCATGAGCCGCGTGCGGAACGTGTCGCGCGCCCTTCTGCAACGCTTGGGACGTGAACCGACGATCGAGGAAACCGCCCGCGCCGCAGATTGCACCGTGGACGAAGCGCGTCGCGTGTTGGCGATGAGCCGTTATCCGATCAGCTTGGACCGCCCCGTGGGCAACAGCGAAGATAGCCACTTTGGCGATTTGCTTCCCGATTCGGGGGCGGAAAGCCCGGCGATCGGTGCCGCGCAAGAAATGCTGCGAACCCGCATCACCAAGGTGCTCAAGACGCTCAGCTACCGCGAGCGCGAGATCATCAAGCTCCGCTACGGATTGGGCGACGGCTACAGCTACACGCTCGAAGAAGTGGGCCACATTTTCAAAGTGACCCGCGAGCGTATTCGGCAAATCGAAGCCAAGGCCGTTCGCAAACTGCAGCAACCCAGCCGCAGCGCCGAGTTGAGCGGGTTCTTGGATTAACATAAAGCCGCGACCGGTGGTCGCGGAATTTGAAAACGTATCAACCCCGCGATGTGCTTTGCATCGCGGGGTTTTTGTTGCGCGGAAGAGGATTTACAGGAGGTAGCGGAGGCAGCAGAGAAAGAGTCATTCTGAGGGAGCCTTGGTCCGCCGCGGCGGAAGGAATCTTGGTTCGTTCTGTTATCTCCTGTCAGCGCCCGAGGGTTCCGTCCCCCCTGTCGAGGTCAGCTCTCTTGGGTAAATCTCCAGCAGAGATTGTCAGCAGTGCTCTCACATCTGAACCGGTAATAGTGTCAGAAAGCCTGTAATAAGCCCGGTCTGCAAACGAAACGACCGGCCCAGCCGGATGAGGGCTATTAATACAAGGCTTCCCCGCCTTATTGATTTCAAAAGACATCGTTTCAAAGTTCAGATCGCGCGGCTCTCTCCAGTGGATGTCGAGACCATGCGATTCGACAATCAGCGCCGTATTTTCTGGCCCATCTTTAAGATCACTCACTTGAACGGTCTTGTAGGTCGGAAAGGCGGTGGACTCGCCGCGAACCACCACGTAATCGGTTGATTGTTCCTGCTCACGATATGCTCGACTTGGGCACTGAAAGATGTCAGCAAGGTTATGGTTCACGAGAGTCGAATTGTGGGGGCTATCCCAATTTTCGTTAAAGCGATATTCGTCATTAACGTTGCTGTCGGCCAGATAGGGTAAAATCAAAACCCGCCAGCTATGTTGCGACTTGCCGTCCTCACTTACGAAAGTAGCTGGCGGAAAATGTCCCCTAGTCTGTTCGAAACTTCTCAGCCCATGTTTCAATCCTGCCAATTTCCCAATGCACGTGGACTCACGAGCCGCCTCGCGTGCAGCCAGTATGGCTGGCACAACAGTGATAACATCACCACAACGATCACCAGGGCCACCAAGCAATCTTTGCGTGTTGGGCCGGTGTTATTTGTGCTCCGATAAGCCATTCTTGCCTCATAATAGTATTCATTAAGCAGTTACGCTGCGGATTCCGTCTCCACGTCCCAACCGGGAAACAACAACACCGCGGGATGGACGCGCAGCGCTCGGGCGATCACCTTCGCCCTCTCTACGCCGAGCTTAACACGATCGTTTTCGATGGCAGAGATCGTCGATTGCGGAATGCCTGTATCTCCGCCAGTCCATTCTGGCTCAGTTCCTGCAATTCACGAATAATCCGGACGGATTCACCAACCGAGACATCTATTGTTTTGCGTGCGCGTCGAAAATTGCTGCGGTTCATGGCATTACTTCTTTCGATAGTCATGCGGAGTGACGTCGACAACCAAAACCCGAACCTCTACTGCTTCCACTCTGAATATTACCCTGTACTACGATTCTGAGCGCGGGGAAAACTGGCAGCCTAGGTACATCGTACGTTTCGCGGGGTTTTTTGTTGGTGCATGGTTAAACGCAACTGGGCTATAATTGTATCACCGCACATCCTAAGGAGCTGAATCATGCCCGTTACGATTGAATTGATCCCCGATCACGACCAAGGTGGCTTTACCGCTCGCCTACCGGATATCCCCGCTTATGGTGAGGGCGAAACCGAAGAGGAAGCAATTGCCGACCTCAAAGAGGCGCTGACTGGCTATGTGGAGACATACG
>JBGTEU010000353.1:0-7428 GCA_041747595.1 Bythopirellula sp. | reverse complement strand
ACTCGCCAGTTACCAAGAAAAGAAGCCGTGGCGCGAAAAGCAAGACCTCGGCAAGAATGAGGCGCAGACAGACGAAAAAGCCATGCCCAGCAACGACCAAGAAGCCGAGCGTTCGCTCGATTTTTGAGGTGGGGGATGCTTGCAGGGGACTGAATCACCCCTAGCCAAACGCCTTCCGCAGCTCATCCAGATACTTCGGACACTGCTCGCGCGGATCACCTGCGTCTTCGTACTCCAGCACCACGTAGCCGCGATAGCCGCTCGTCTTGAGGATCTCGGCTAGGCGAGCGAAATCGGCCGGTTCGCTGGGTTTCTCCGCGGGGTGCATCGTCACCTTGACTTGTACATTGAGCGCGTAGGGAGCCAGCTTCGCCAGGTCTTCGTAAGGATCTGCCGTGCGAAAGTTTCCCGTGTCGAGATTCACGCCGAACCATGGGCTATCAACCCGTTCGACAATCGTGAGCATCTCGTCGACGTGGGACGTGATGCCGCCGTGATTTTCCAGGGCAAGAAACACGCCATACTTGCCGGCATATTCGCAGCACTGCTCGATGGCTTCGATGGCCAGTTGCTGGGCGTCACCGAGCGATTGCCCCCGCTGTTGCTTGCCGGCGAAGATGCGAATCACGGGGGCATCAAGCAAATCGGCCCATTCAATCCACTGCTTGACGCTCTCAATTTGTCTGCCACGTTCTGCGCCTGCCGGCAAACAAAACTCGTTACCCACCGCCGTGCCGGAAATATCGAGCCCCCGGCGAAAGCATTCCCCTTTGAGTTGCCGCAGGTAGTCGCTGGTTGGGGGCGTCGGAAAGTAATACGACGTGAGCTCCGTCCCCTCGAGTTGGAACTTTGCACAGTCTTCGATGAAATCGACGAGCGAGAGCTTTCCGGGGCCGCTGCCAAACAGATCGCGGTAGCTGTACGCCGCCAGACTGAATTTGAAGTGATGACCCGCGGTTCGCTCGATGGGCTCAATCGCCCGGACAGGGCCAGGGGTTAAGGCGGCCGCGCCGGCGGCCGCGGTAATCATGAATTGGCGACGATTGGCGAAATCGGTCATGGCGGGATTTCCTCCTTTAAAAAAGTGAAAGGTCTAACATAACCCATGTGCCCGAACTACTATTTCAGTTTCTTGAAAAAAACTTGTTATATTCGGACACGTTGGGTCCCGAACACAGAGATCAACCTCTACCCCCGCATCGAGCAACGGGTTACCCTAACGTTTGGGTGATTTGCTGATTCACTTCTCATGCAACTGGGGCCCATCCATGGAACAGAGATTTGCGCGATGTATCGCTCTTTGCCTACTGGTCGCATCGGGCGCGACGTGTTGGGCGGAGGAAGCTTCGACGCCGCCCCTTACCGACCCCACGATTCTTCTCGTGCGAGACGACACGGTCCGCGAGGCTCTCGATTGTACCGAGGAGCAAAGGACCAAACTTGATGAGTTGTTGCGCAAGCACAATCGGATGCTGCTTGCGATCCGCGACGTGAGCCCTTCGGGGGCCGATGAAACGGCTCAGCCCGCGCTTGCCGAGATTCGTAGCACCTTGAAGGAACTCTTGACTCAAGAGCAGCGGATTCGTTTGCAAGGAATCACGCTGCAAGCACAAGGCTACGATGCCCTGTTGCGCAAGGATATCATCGAGGCGATCAAGCTCACCGAGGAACAGCAAACGCGGCTTGCCGAGATGTCGACCGAGTTCCGCGGCAAGTTGCAGGAATTGCAGCAAGCAGGCAGTGAAAAACTGCAAGCGGCCCTACCGAAGTTGAACGCCGACCGACACCAAGAAGTCGTGGCATTGCTGGATTCCACACAGCAAGACAGCTACGGCAAATTGTTGGGCGAGGCGTTCGATTTCACGAAGATCATTAAGAGCCCGGCCTGGGCGCCTGAATTCGTGGAAATCGAAGAGTGGATTAACTCCGAACCGCTCACGATGGAATCCCTGCGCGGGAAGGTGGTGGTCGTCCACTTTTTTGCCTTCGGCTGCAGCAACTGCATCAACAATTATCCCTGGTATCGCGAGTGGCACGATGCGTTTCAGGGACAAGACGTGACGCTCATCGGCATTCACACGCCGGAAACGCAAACCGAAACCGACAACAATCTGTTGCGGGCCTCGCTCGAGAAACACAACCTAAAATTCCCCGTCGCGGTCGACAAAGAAAAGAAGATGTGGCAGGCGTGGTACAACGGCATGTGGCCGAGCGTCTACATCATCGACCGCCAAGGCCGGGTGCGGTATTGGTGGTATGGCGAACTCGATTGGCAGGGGGCCGGCAACCAGCGCGTCGCCCGCAAACAGATCGAAGAATTGCTCGCGGAGTCCGCGGCGACAACCCAATCCGGGGCAAGGTGACCTCCGAAATGGCTGCGGGCCTACAAAAGCTGGTCGCCGCAGGGACAACACCCCTTTCCGAATCGAAGCCAGAGCCGATGGGCAAGTGGTCGCTTACTTCCTTGGTGATGAGGCAACTTTGGTGGAATTGTGCTCGCCAATGGTCGCGCCTTAATCAGCGCAACTACCGCAAAGCTTTTCCACGTCACGGTTTTTGTTGACTTCGGCGAATTTCGCCGGATTTCTCTTTCTTGGAACGCCATTTGCCTCTGATGATATTTTGGCGTTCTTACCTGCCAAAAGCAAATCGACGGCATTACTCATGAATTGGCTCATTGCAAATCAGCGCGACTCGCATCAAGACACTTGGCCGGTCCTCGGTGGCTTTATCGCCGAGGAGCGCGAGCCGCTCGACCGCGCGCAAGTCATGCGGCGCCTGGAATGGCTCACCGTCATGCTCGATGATCGGTACACCCTTCCCGGCACAAAAATTCGCTATGGCTGGGATTCTTTGATCGGTTTAATGCCGGTCGTGGGAGACGGCACGACGACGATGCTGTCCATTTATTTCATGTGGGAAGCCAACCGACTCGGCGTGTCAAGATGGACGCTCTGGCGGATGCTGGGGAATGTGGGCATCGACTTTGTCGTTGGTTCTATTCCGCTGTTGGGCGATTTTTTTGACGTGGCGTGGCGCGCCAACCGCAAGAATCTGAAGCTGCTGAAAAAGGAGTTGGTACGCGAAATGCCCATTAGCACGATCACTCGCAATATCCCCAAGTAGCCAAAAGTTACTTTCAACTCGTCGCCCTAGGAGGCACCGTCATGTCCAAGCCAGGAAGTCCGACGTTAGGATCGCTCCGCGGTAATCGGCCCGAAGAAAAAACCCAGGACGAGCCGATCACAAGCGAGGACATAAGCGACGCCGCTGAAGCCTTGCGCGAGGTGGAGATTCAAGCTGCCCGGGAAGACGCGGAGGCTGACAGTACAGAAACCAACAACACCGACACGATCGAATGGCATGGCAGCAGCCCCGTGCAAGAAGAGTATGTGATTCCCGTAAATCTCGAAGAGCTTTCCATCGACGAACTGCGAGCCGTAGCAGGCATGTTGCGGATTCCCGACTACGCGCAAATCACCGATCAAGAAGAGTTGATCGCCATTATTCGAATCTACGCGGAACCAGCAAATCGAAATCCCAAATAACCACCAGTGTGCACTGCCGGTTTAGGACATGAGCAATACCTTGATTACTTATCTGCACGACCATCTCGCAGGAACGCGGTTTGCGATCAACCTGTTAGAATCGCTCCGCGGCGAGCAGCAGCAAGTCGCCGTCCGCCGTTTGGCCGATGAAATGCTTTTCGAGATCGAAGAAGATCGGCAGGTGCTCGATCACTTGGCCACCAAAATTGGCAAGCCGCAAAACACTCTCAAAGAAGGGGCCGCATGGCTCGCACAAAAAGCGAGCCTCTGGAAACTCGGTAACGACGGTTCTTCGATCGGTACGTTTGAGGCGGTGGAAACCCTATCGCTTGGCATTCTCGGAAAGTTGGCTTTGTGGCGAGCACTCCGAGTGTTGCAGCCTAACGAGCCGATTTTGTTCGAGACGAATCTGGAAGAGTTGTGCAAACGGGCCGAACGGCAATTCTTCCGCGTGGAGCGACTACGGATCAAGCTCGTGCCCTTGACGCTCAGCAGCAATGAAGAAGTCGCGGTAGCGTGAGTGCAATGCCTACCTGCTGTCATCCTGATGACATTTCATGGCGGCTTAATGTTGCTGCTTCTCTTCCATCTGCTCAAGTAACGACTCCATCCGTTCGATCTGCTTCTGGCTGTCAGCGATCAATTGCTCGAGCACGATTATTTTTGTTGTGAGTTGCCCATTGAGATCGCGGGCCAGGTCCGCCATTTCTACGCCGTTACCCGTGGCTTGCCAAGGCTTCTGACTCTGTGGCAGTCGTTTCATGTCGGAGACAATCGTCGTCTCGCGTTCGCGGACTTGCTGCAAATGCGCTTTCCGCATCAGCCTGTAGACAAGCAGGGCGCAGCCCGCGAGCAGCACCATTGTAACGCCGATAGTTGCAGCCACGATTACCATGATCATTTTCCAAACGCCGCGCGCGCCGCGGCTTCCACGACCGTAAAGGACACTTTAATCTTTTCAGCAGTTTCACAACAGGACTCATACTCGGGCGAAAATCGCTCGCTGCCGTCGGGTAGCTCGGCGACGATCCCCGTCACTTCGCCGAACTCAGTTTTCACCGAAACGCTGCGCCGCGGCAAGATCCACCGTTCCAGCGTCGAACGGCGTAATCCCAGCGCCGTCGTCTCTCGAAAAATAATCTCGGCGATTCTTTCGGCATCGTTTGCTTTGCACTGCACCTGGAGCAAGACGCCGGGGCGATTTTTTTTCATCGCCAGCGAGATGGTCGCCACGTCGAGCGCGCCGGCCTGCCACAACAGGTTCGCACAATGGCCGATCATTTCACCGGTCGCATCGTCGAGATTGGTCACTAAAAGGGTGATCGAATCGCTCGCAAACTTGCTCCCTACGCTTGCGGTTTCGCCGACCAACAGCCGCAGCAAATTCGGGTGGGGAAAATCTTTTTGACCCGCGCCGTAGCCGATCGACTCGATTGTCATCGCCGGCACCGGTCCGAATTCATCGACCAAGGCCGCCACAATCGCCGCACCGGTCGGCGTGGTGAGTTCTCCCTCGACGCTTGAAGCCGCGAGCGGCACCCCCCGCAGTAATTCCCCCGTCGCGGGGGCGGGAATCGCACACCGGCCGTGGGCAATCTCGACAAATCCGGTGCCGGTGGGAACCGGCGAGCAAACGATTCGCTCGACACCGAGCAGATCCCAAGCGATGGCAGAACCGACGATGTCGGCGATCGAATCGACCGCTCCCACTTCATGGAAATGCACTTTTTGGATTGTCGTGCCATGAACTCGCGCCTCAGCCTCGGCGAGTCGCAGGAAGATTTTCTTGGCGAGCGATTTTTGCTTTTCGGTGAGCGTGCTGCCGTCAATCATCGCGTCGATATGGTGCAGATGGCGATGTTTGTGCTCCGGCTCATGCTCGACCGCAAGTTGCAGCGCGCGAAATCCACACTTCTTGGTTTCCGCTACGGCGAGCCGACAACTCGGCAGGCCCAGCGAATCAATTCCGGCCTGCACTGTCGCGAGATCGACACCGGCATCGACCAGCGCGCCGAGCATCATGTCGCCGCTAATACCGCTCGCACAGTCGAGATAAGCAATCCGCATACCGGCCCCAATTCCAGCAGTTAATCCAGCTGTTATTCGTTGACAAGGAGTTTCGATACGTGCATTTTAGGGCATAGTCTTCTGAATGGGAGCGCGGGATCACCGTCAACTTGGCATTTCACTTGCTCCTGGAAATCTGGCGTGTTATAAGCGAAAGTTGGGGCAAACGCTGCCAGAGCGGCATTTCGGCTTCGGGGGACTTTACTGGAAAGTCCAACGCATACAGAGCCTGGCGTTCAGCGTTGCGGACACCAGAGGCAGAGGACAGGCGGTAATCGGCGATGGCCAGCGTGACATTGCGAGTTCTGGACGGTGCCGACCGGGGCCGAGTCTTCGATAATTTGGAGCCTCCCATTACCATCGGCAGGGAAGAAGGCAACTCCGTTCAGCTCAACGACGAACGGATCAGCCGCTTCCATCTCAAAATTCAATACGATCAAGATAAACTCGTCCTGACCGACCTGGAAAGCACCAACGGCACGCGGGTCAACGGCGAGGACACTCACCTGCGGATCCTGCGGTTTGGCGACGTGATCGCCGTGGGTCGGTCGGTATTGCTCTTTGGCACGCGTGAAGAAATCGCCGGTCGGATCAGCGAGCTCCGCAACGACGGCCTGTGCAAGAAAGAAGAATTCGCCACCAGCGAGTTGGTCGCCCCCGGGAACTCAGGATCGCTCAGTTTCGAACTCCGTCTGGGTTCGTCGGAAGAAATGCAGAGCTCGCTCCACATCCCCGAGCCACCCGACTTGCCGGGCGCACTCACCGCGGGTCAAGCAGCGCAGCTTTCCGAACTGCTTGAATATCTGCACTTACGCGCCCGACAAATGGCCCGCGGCGTTTCCATCGACGAAAAAGATCTTCGGGCGACGCTCACCGCCGAGCAATGGCAGGACTTTCTCGATCTGCAATCGCAACTCGCCGAGTACCTCAAAGCGATTGGGGATTCGAATCGGGAAGAGTAAGGGCGAACGCTTCAACTCAAGGTTAGGAATCGATATTTGTTGAGTTCTGCCTATCGATCAGTAACTCGAGTTGCTCGACTCTTGGCTCGGCTTGAACGGTCTCGTGGTGCACGTCGCGGGCGTGGTGACGAAATCCCTTTTCTTCCACCCGGCGCCCGACTGTTGTTCACGGCCCATGCACGTTATGCTAGGTCGACTCATCCAACGGAATCCCTAGCTCCCGGAGATTTGCATGTTGCCGCGTAGTTCTCGCTTGGGCCTCACGCTCTTTGCCGTCTATCTGGCATTGTATGGCGGGTTTGTCGGGCTCAATACATTTGCCCCCACCGCGATGGAAGCGACCCCCTGGGCGGGTATAAACGTCGCCATTCTTTATGGTTTCGGACTCATCCTGGCGGCCGTCGTATTGGCCCTGGTGTACGGAATATTCTGCATCGACGGCGAGGAAGAATCGTGATTCATGCGACCTCGCCGATTGCCATTTTGTTTTTCTTGGCATTCGTGGTAATTACACTCGGCTTGAGTTTCTATCTCGGTAGCCGAGCCAGATCTTCGCAGGGATACTTTACCGCCCACGGACAAATTCCGTGGTTCGTGAACGGCGTCGCGTTTGCTGGCGACTATCTTTCCGCCGCGTCGTTCCTCGGCATCTGCGGGATGATCGCCTTCTACGGCTACGACGGGTTCCTGTACTCGATCGGCTATCTCGCCGGCTGGGTCGTGGCCCTGTTCGTCATCGCCGAACCGCTCAAGCGTCTGGGGCGCTACACCTTCGCCGACGCGCTGGACAGCAAGTTCCAGTCCAGCGGCATCAAGTTCGCCGCCGCGATCAGCGCCCTGGCCGTGAGCCT
>JBGTEU010000352.1:0-2934 GCA_041747595.1 Bythopirellula sp. | reverse complement strand
ATCAGCGAAATTACCTTGGCGACTCAACCCCTTCCAGCAATGCGGGGGGCAATGCTGCTGGTGTTCGACAGTCTCGACAAAGCCGCCCGCGCGGTGCAAGAGATTCTTCCGCTGGGACCGAGCGCTTGCGACCTGATGGACCGCCGGCATCTGAGCCTCGCGCGGGAAAGCGACCCCCGCTATGAATTTTTGATTCCCCAAGAAGCCGAGGCGGTGCTGCTGGTGGAGTTTCAAGGCGACTCTGTCGACGAAGTGCAGGGAAAACTTGCCGACGCGGTCGCGCTGATTCAAGAAAAAGCGAAGTTGGCGTTTGGGTCTTATATCGCCGCGGATTGGTTCGACCACGAATTGCTCTGGCAACTCGCGCGGCATTACACGCCGACCTTGTACCGCTTAAGAGGTCAGACTCGGCCGCTGCCGTTTATCGAAGACATTGCCGTGCCGCCGGCGGAACTGCCGAATTTCTTGCCGCGCGTGCAGCAGCTTTTCAAGCAAGAGCAAATCACTGCCTCGCTCTTCGGTCACGTGGGCCACGGCCAATTGCATTTCCGGCCGTTTCTCGATTTGGCGAACGCCGAAGACATCGCCAAGATGGATTTGCTCGCCGATCAACTTTACGAGGAGGTGTGGCAAGTGGGGGGCACGATCAGCGGCGAGCATGGCGACGGTTTGAGCCGTACGCCCTATGTCGCGCGGCAGTTCGGCCCGCTCGTCAATGCGTTCCGAGAGGTGAAACAGCTTATCGATCCGCAGAATTTGATGAATCCCGGCAAGATCGTGGCCTTGGAGGCGAGCTCGCTCACCAACAACTTGCGGCACGTCGCGTATCCCCTGCTGGAAAACTTGGAGGCCGAGGCGGTGGAGAATGTTTCGAAAGAAACCCCCGCGCCGCCAGTCATTCATTTGCAGCTTTCGTGGCAGCCGGAAGAAATGGCCCATGCCGCGCGGGTCTGCAACGGCTGCGGCGTCTGTCGCGCGCTTTCGCCCGAAATACGGATGTGCCCCATCAATCGCTATTCACCACGCGAAGAAGCCTCGCCGCGCGCGAAGGCGAATTTAGCGCGTGGTTTGCTCACCGGCACGTTGCCGCAGGGCATCGTGCTCGACGATGAGTTCAAAGAGATTGCCGACCTTTGCGTCCATTGCCACATGTGCCGGCTGGAGTGTCCCGCGAATGTCGATATCCCCCGCTTGATGGTCGAGGCCAAGGCGCTCTACACGGCCACCAACGGCGAATCTCTGTATGGTTGGTTCCTGGCTCGGGTGGATGCCCTGTGTCATTACGGCTCGCGATATTCACGCCTCGCGAATTGGGCCGTGGGAAATCGCTCCGCACGGTGGCTGATCGAGAAAGTGGTCGGCATTCCGCAGAGCCGCAAGTTGCCACGGTTTCGCCGCAAAGCCTTCGTGCAGCAGGCCGTGCAAAAGCGGATCAACCGCCCCGAGCGATCCAACGTGGAAAAGGTGCTCTATTTTGTCGACACCTACGCCAACTATTGCGATTCGCAACTGGCCGAGGCGTTTCTCGCGGTGCTCGAACACAACGGCATCCCGGCGTATGTTCCCCACGATCAATTGCAGGCGGGGATGCCCCTGATTGCCCGTGGCATTGTGGGCCAAGCCCGTTCCATCGCCGAACACAACGTCGGACTGCTCGCCGAAGCGGTGCGGCAAGGTTACACCATCGTGTCGACCGAACCGTCGGCCGTGCTCGCGCTCACTCACGAGTATCCGCAGCTTCTTCCCGGCGATCACGATGCCGAGATGGTGGCCGAAAACTCTTTTGAGGCGTGCCACTATCTGTGGCGGTTGCATCAGCGCGGCAAGCTGCAGCTCAATTTCGGGCAACTCAACACGTCGCTCGGTTATCACACCCCGTGCCACACGAAAGCCCTGCAAGTCGGCACGCCCGCGGAAAGTTTGTTGCGACTGATTCCCGGCTTGAAAGTCGAGCGGCTTGAAAAAGGTTGCAGCGGCATGGCCGGTACGTACGGTTTTCAACGTGAAAATTACCGCAGCAGTTTGCGAGCCGGGCTGCCGTTGATTACCGCGGTCCGCACGGGGGGCTTCGTCGCGGGCACCACCGAGTGCAGCACCTGCAAAGTGCAAATGGAACAGAGCACCTCCAAGCCGACGATCCACCCCGTGAAGATTGTCGCGCTCGCTTACGGCTTGATGCCCGAGCTGCGAACGCTCATCAATAGCCCCGGCAAAGACCTGGTGATAACATGAGAGTGACCGTCAAAATGTTCGCGGCGGCCCGCGACGCGGTCGATGCGGCCGAGGTGACGGTAGAAGTGAGCGAACCGGCCACGATCGCAAATTTGCGTAGCGTACTGATTGCAGCCTATCCGCAATTGAAACCGCTGGTGGAACTAGCGCTGTTTGCCATCGATGCGCGATATGCGAACAACGAAGACTTGCTTTCCGCGGATCAAGAAATCGCCTGCATCCCCCCGGTAAGTGGTGGCTAGGTTGTATTCCAGAAATGATTCAACTCTCGCACGATAGAATCGACTCCGACGCTTTGGTGCGCCGGGCGCAATCGCCCGATGCGGGGGCCGTGTTGTTGTTTCTCGGTTGTACGCGGCGGCATACGGCGGGGCGTGAAACCGTTGAGTTGACTTATGACGCTTACGAGGAAATGGCGGAAAAAGAATTGGCCGCGCTCGAAGCCGAGGCTCAAGAGCGTTGGCAGCTTACGGAGTGCTTGATCGCCCATCGCTTGGGTACCGTGCCGTTGGGTGAGGCGAGCGTGGCGATTGTCGTGGCGAGTGCCCATCGCCGCGCCGCGTTTGCCGCGGGGGAATGGTTGATCGACACGCTCAAAGAACGCGTGCCGATTTGGAAACAAGAACATTGGGCCGATGGCACGAGTGAATGGGTTCATCCCGACAAAGTTAATAAATCCCCCTCCCTTCCAGGGAGGGGCTA
>JBGTEU010000351.1:0-1837 GCA_041747595.1 Bythopirellula sp. | reverse complement strand
ATGAAAACGGAGAGATCAATCATGCGACACCTTTTGAGACTTAGAAGCCAGCAAAATCTACCCATCTTAACAAGACTCGGTTTATTCTACTCCTGCTCATTGAGCGCATTAGGTAAGCTCTACAGGCAACCGCTAGCGTGTAAAGATAAATGTTGTGTGACGGACGATAAATCACTACATTCCACCGCGTTTTCCCGATCACGCTCTCTCGGCTCACACCCACGACCCGTACCAGGCAGGTTCATCGTGCAAATTGAAAGACTCCGGAGTTTCGCTCCGCGCACTATAGGTTCCTTGGCATCTTTTGCGTTCGGGGCACTCGTGCTATCTGCGCAACTCTGGGGGGCTATTCCCGGTGATCGCCTGATGCCCGCCGAGACCCAAGGCTTTGCCTCGGTGGCGGACGTGAATCTGTTGATTGACCACTGGCACCAAACCCAGCTTGGGCAGCTCGTGCAGGACGAGGCAATGCGGCCCTTCGTGGAAGACATGAAGGATCAGTTTGAGCGAAAGATCTCGGGCCTCAAGGAAAAGCTGGCGATCTCTTACGCCGATTTGCGCGAAATCGCCGGCGGCGAAGCCGCAATCGGCATGGTTGAAATCGCGGGGGCCCGCGCAGCCTTGGCAGTCACCGTCGACACTACGGGGCGTCACCGCCAATTGGAAACCTTGCTCGCCAAGGTCGACAAGGAACTCGCCAAGATCGGCGCGACCAGGAGCACCGCCGATCACGATGGCACGATCTTCGTCACCTTCGATATCCCGCCCCAAAAGGAAGGCGACATCGCCCGACAAACGGTTTACTTCGTCAAAGACAACATGCTCTGTGCCAGCGACAACGCTCAACAGGCCAACGAGATGTTTCAACGCTTCGAGCAACAAACCGGCGGACTCGCGGAAGTGGAGTCTTACCAAATCACCATGGAGCGTTGCCAGAAGGAAGCAGGAAGCATGAAACCGGAAATGCGGTGGTACGTGAACCCGTTTGGCTATGCCCGCGCGGTTCATTCGCTGGAACCTGCCGACGCAAAGCAGAAGGGCAAAGATTACGTCAAGATTTTGCGGGAACAGGGTTTCGATGCGATTCAAGCCTTGGGTGGCTATGTGAATCTGTCGGTAGACAATTCCTTTGAGCTCGTGCATCGCACGGCGATTTACGCCCCCGTAATTTCCGGCGAGCCGGATAAGTACCGGCTGGCCATGCGGATGATGAAGTTCCCGAATCAAGAAGTGATGACCGCCAATAAATGGATACCCCGCCAGTTGGCGACCTACCGCACGTTTAGCTGCGATCTCAATAACGCCTTCCAATACTTCGGCACGCTCTTCGACGCCATTGCCGGGTACGAGGATGCCTTCGACGGCGTGCTGGAAGGGCTTGAACGCGATCCCTACGGCCCGCGTGTTGACGTGCAGAAGGATTTTGTCTCGCACCTCGGTGAGCGGGTAATGCTGGTAACCGATTACCAGTTGCCGATTACGCCCAAATGCGAGCGATTCATGATCGTGGTGGAACTCACAAACGATCAGGCTGTCGCTGCCACAGTGGACAAGTTTATGAAGAGCGATCCCAATGCCTTAAGCAGCGAATTCGAAGGCAAACAGATATGGGAGATTCACGAAGCCCAAGCGAATATTCCCGAAATCGACATTGCCGTGGGCGATCTTGATCTGCTCGACGAAGCCTATGACCCGGCAGGAGACGAAGACGGCATGGGCACGGGCGCGCTAGCCTCATCGGCCGTGTGCGTCACCGACAGCCACATGTTCATTGCCTCGCATGCCGAGTTTCTGCGTGAAGTCCTGTCCGTGAAGAATGAGAAAAACAAATTGGAGA
>JBGTEU010000350.1:0-1853 GCA_041747595.1 Bythopirellula sp. | reverse complement strand
GGGCGACCCTGATCTTGGAATTGGGAGAAGACGTCCGCGCGGCGACCGTGATCTCCAGCTATGCCGCGCCTCTTTTGGAAGGGTGTGGAACGGTAAAGAAAGGGGACTTGCGCGTCCTTGCCACGACGGCGCCGGTTCCCTTTATCACGTTATTTCTGGCGGATGATCTTCCCGAAGATCAGCAGGGAACCCTCACCGATGCTCTCATTCAGACGGCGCGAACCCCGGAAATGCTGATCGCCTTGGAGAGTTTGCTGGGGTTTGTGCCGCTTTCAGCGGAATATCGGCAGCATCAAGAAAAAGGTACCGAGCATTCAGGCCCGCCGGCGAACGCAGACGCCGCAAAGACTTCGCAAACGAATGCGGAATTAAAAACTTGGCCGGGGTGGCGGGGGCCCAATCGCGACGGGCATTGCGCCTGGCTCCCCCGCGCACTTCCCGCGAGCCCGACTATTCTTTGGCAGCGGGAACTGGCCCACGAAGGTTTGGGAGGAATCGCGGCTACCGACGACTGTGTGATCGTCGGCGACCGCGATTTCTCCAACCTGCTCGATGAGTTTCATTGCTTCGATGCGCAGACGGGCGAGCCGAAATGGGTCGTCCGTTATCCCGCGCCAGGCCGGCTCGATTACGACAATTCGCCTCGAGCCACGCCGCTTATCACGACCGACCGGGTTTATCTGTTCGGAGCCTTTGGCGATTTGCACTGTGTCGATCGGCAAACGGGTCTCATTGTTTGGCGCAAAAATATCTTGAGCGAGTTCGGCGTAGATGCGGAATTGATCTGGGGGACGTGCAGTTCACCCTTGTTGATCGGCGACAAACTGATCGTCAATCCGGGTGGCGAGGCGGCATCGCTGGTGGCTCTCGACGCCACAAACGGGAATGTCGTGTGGCAGGCCGCGGGCGGGGAATTCGCTTATGCCTCGCCCTTCTTGACCACTTTTCACGGCGTGCAGCAGATCGTCGCTTTCGACCAACGGTCGATCAGCGGCTTTGACCCTGACACAGGCAACCGCTTGTGGACGCTCACGCCTCCCATCGACGGTGACTTCAATGTGCCGTCGCCGGTGGCGGTAGATCAGCGGCTACTGCTTACGAGTGAAAATAACGGCACCCGCTTGCACGATTTTACGACAGAAGGAACGATTGTCGAGCAACCCGCCGCGACCTATGAGCAACTGGCCCCCGATATGAGCACACCCGTTGTCGTCGGGAACCGGGTGTTCTGCGTCTCCAAGAAACTTTATTGCTTGGAAGTCTCGCAAGGCCTGAAAGAAATCTGGATTGGCGAGGATCCCGCGTTCGGAGATTTCGCTCCGATCATCGCTTCCGAAGATCGGCTTCTGATTGTGGGCCGTGGGGGAGAGGTATTGTTGGTCGATGCGACTGCGGACTCGTTTCAAGTTCTGTCGCGATTTCGTCCCATTACAGGCACGGCGGGAAAAGAGGTTACCTATGCCCAGCCTGCAGTGGTGGGCGAGAAGCTCTATCTTCGCGCGGCCAAGAATTTGGCATGTGTGAGCCTAGTCAAATAGAAGAATAAAGAACTTTGGAGACGTACGCGTTAGGACGACTGAGTCATAGGATTGGCTACAGTGCCGAGTAAACCAAGGTCGAAAATCGGCCGGGAGTAGCATGCTCTGAGTTGCACATGACGACGACTCCCGAGCTGCGGTTTGGATAGACGACCAAACGAGTGCTCACTTTTTCTTGGCCGCCGTTGTGCGAAAGCTTGAGCTTCTGCCCTTCTCCGGACACGGAAAATCCCAAACCGAACCCCGTAACTTCGCCGGAAGCGGTTCGCTGTGGCGTTGAGACTTCCTGCCAAGTCTTTGATTGAAGCAAGCGAC
>JBGTEU010000349.1:0-3260 GCA_041747595.1 Bythopirellula sp. | reverse complement strand
AACCGACGTGTAGACGGGACCGTCAACAAGTCCACCCGGCACCATTTTGCGGGTGAGATACCAAATGCCGGTGTGCACGTCTTCGGGGAATTCGCCATCACGAGGTATGCCGGTGAACATTGAGGTCCCCCACGGATTGCGGCCCAAGAGCCAGTCGCGTTGGGCCAACATAAAGTCGTGATATTGCCGGTCGCCCGTCACTTTTTCGTAAAGCAAGATTTGGGTGACCAGCGCGACCGCGAGATTGTTTGAGCACCACACAAACGGCACGCCGGCGCGATAGACGTTCTGCTTGCCGCGTGCGACCGTTGCTTCGATTCCTTGCCGATAGTAGCCGGCAAGTTTCTGCTGCATGTCGGACGAGACATGTGGATAGAGTGCGAAATGCCCCGCGTTAAAAAACGGGTAGAACTCGTAGTGGCCCACCTTGTCGTGCGGCATCCACGAGGTCGCGCCGATCTGTTCGGCGTAACGCTCGGCATCGGCGAGATACGCTTTGTCACCCGTCGCCTTGTAAAGTTCCGCGGCACCCCACTCCATGTCATCGGCCCAGGTGTTTTCCATGTACCGATAGGGGGCTTTGAACGAATTGCCTTGTTGGTAACCTTCTTTTTGCTTGCCGAGTTGGTAAAGCGATTTGGCGCACCGCAAGCATTTGTCCGCGAACACGGGGTCGTTCAACTCATCCCGCCAAATCCGCGAGGCCATTGCCATCGCCGCCGCACAGCGACCCGCGAGATTCGCCACGCCCGTTGCTTCGCTTTGGTATTTGGAGAGCCCTTGGGGCTTACCGTCCGCGAAGTAGACCACCCGATAACTATTAGCCCCCCAACCGTAGTCCGAGTCATCTTCGTCGGGATACTTCCAGCCCGTGTGGTCGCGGTCGTCGGCGACTTGATGATAAAGATGCTCGGGAAGGGGGTGCAATTTGTGCAGCCAATCGAGTCCCCATTTGGCTTCGTCCAAGACGTCGGCGATGCCGTTAGGAAGCGGCCGACCCATGTCGTCCACGCGGTCGCCGAACTTTTGGGGATCCAGCTCGTAAGCCAACAGCATCCGCGCCGTTGCATTGCTCGACGTGATCAGATACTTCAGCTGATCTCCCGCGTCGTGCCATCCGCCACTCGCATCGACAAAACTCCCCGCGGGTAGTGGGCCATAAGCCGTGCGTCCGTCGCGCTGGTGACACACCATGTCCAAAAACGGATTGTAGCCACAGCGTTGTTGTCGCATGAACTCGAGAAGATCGGCCTGATAATTTTGGTAAGCATCATCTCCGATTGTGAATAGTTGAGAAGTCTCACCACCCGTTTTTAGTCGCAGCAAATATCGGCCCGCTTTTTTTACGGTGCTGAAATCGAGTTCGTAGTTTGATGCGAACTTTCCCCAACCCGTGGAGGACGACGGGGCAAGCGGCCCCGTAAAAACTACTTCCTGAGTTGCCGCATCAACCACACTGAATTCGCCTTCGATCGGTTGCGTCGAAAAAGCAATCGCGACTTTCGTATCTTCAGGGAGATAGCCAACCTGATTGACGCGCACATATGCGGTCGCTTTTTCCGCGGCTTGCGATCGTGCGCTTTGCCAGCCGATGAAGACAAAGATCGAATAGCACGCCAGCGCATGACGGAGCAAGCCGCTCATGGATTCTCGCCTTTTCCGGCGTGATCTTCGATCTTGCCATGCTCGACGATTCCGTAAAGATGTCCGCCGTGGTCGCCGCCGCTCCAGAACCCGGCGTAGTGATCTTCGTAAATCATCACGCGGGCCGTGTAAGTCCCCAGGCCAGGAAACGCCATCTTGTCGACCGTGATCACCGGCGTGTTGCCCGCCCATTTCACGGGAAGCGTGATCGGCAACGTCACGTCATGCTCGCCGTATTGAATTCGCGCGACGAACATCCAATTGCCGTCGCCGATATGCTTCACGCTCGTAAGCTCGTAGCGTTCGGACTTGGGCTCGCTCGTTTCCGTGCCCGTCACGGTAAAATGCCCGACGAGAGCGGAGCCCGTCAGCGAGTTTTCCAACTCCGCGTATTGCTTTTCTTGCTCGGGCGTAAGTTCCATGGCACTGGTACTATGCGCCGTACACAACAGAAATAAGAGCGCGATCAAGTATCGAATCAACATACGAGTCTCCTCTGCGATAAATAAACGCATGAGCAAAGAACGAGGACTCGTAGTCTACCAATTCTTTCCAGTCAAATCACGCGCAAAAAAATCCCCGATCTCTATGATCGGGGATAAGAGTTACGATTCAATTTGTCGAGTGCTTTTTTATCGCATGCCGGGGAAATAGCTTCCGAGGTTCATGAACTGCTCGCTGGAGCCCGTGGTCGGCACGCCGCCGTTGGAGTTTCGAGAAACAATTCCTCGCCTCGTCGCCCCGCGCATTTGCTGCCGCATCCGCTGCAGTTCGCGGGTGTGCGATTCATTGGCGGCACGTTGTTGAATCTGCGGCAGCACAAACGCGTGATAATTCGGCACGCTCGTAGCCGACTCGGGGACCAGATCGAGACTCAAATAAGGGCTCAAGGTCGGTTGTTGTTGAATATGTTGAAACGGCTTGCTCTCGGAATTCTGCACTACATGTGGCGTCGGGACATGGTGGCGAGCCCCGGGGCCGAGGGTGGGATTCTGGGCCATAGCGTTACTGGAATGCGAGCGACCGAAATATTGCGCCGCGGGAGTCAACGGGGCCGGCCTCATCTGGCCAAAACTCGTCCCCTGCATCACACCGGCCATCAGCAGCGCCGCGGCGAAACTCAAATACTGCTTGCGTTTCATGCTCACCAATCCTGGTTAGAGATCTCCGCCCGGCCGAATCGGCAGGCCTCATAACTTCCATAATCGGCAAACTTTACCAAAGCTCTCCGCCTAAACTCCCAGGATTTCTCGCACATTTGCTAGCACGCAGGCAGAAATTCTCGACGATTTCTCGCTTTTGCCCCAAAATTGGTCGATAAATAGAGGGAAACTGACTATTCTTGACTAAGTTGACCATAATACATATGATTACCACTCAATCGGGTTCAGGGATTCGGTCCCGTTCGTTTGTTCTCCGTCAAAGGGAAGCCAACATGTCGACTGCTGCCAGCCAACTGGAGCGCCCTCAAAAAATCGTCTCGCCCCGTGCGCCGTTTCCGCTTGAGCCCACTCCGGAATTGATGGCCGAGTTGGCCGAGGCGAGTGCGCGGCTCGAGTCGGCGACCCCCGAGGAACTCATCACCTGGGCCCACGAGCGTTTCGCTCCCTACCTCA
>JBGTEU010000348.1:0-10189 GCA_041747595.1 Bythopirellula sp. | reverse complement strand
GTGGGGATCGAGCGAATCCTGATAAAACGTCGAGAGCGCGCCGACCACCGAACTCAACATCGCCATGGGGTGGGCGTCGCGGGGGAAACCGTCGTAAAACATCCGCATATCTTCGTGCAACATCGTATGACGCCGCAGTTTTTTGCGAAACTTGTGCAGTTGATCCTCGGTAGGAAGCTCACCGTTAATCAGCAAATAAGCGACCTCGATGAAATCGCAGTTCTGCGCGAGTTGTTCGATGGGGTAGCCGCGATAGCGCAAGATGCCCTGCTCGCCGTCGAGATAGGTGATCGCGCTCTTGGTCGAGCCCGTGTTCATGTACCCGTCGTCGAGCGTAATATAACTCGTCTCGCCGCGGAGCTTGGTGATATCGACGGCTCGCTCTTGTTCGGTCCCTACCACGACGGGGAGCTCGATTTCGCTATCACCGATGATCAGTTTGGCGACTTCAGGCATCGCGGGTTCCTTTTTCGCTATTGTGCTCATGGCCAGCCTCACCCCAAGAACCGCACTGGTAATCGCGCACGGAGAGAGCCATGTCTCCTCTGTCAGCTAGGGCAACTAATAATAGTTAGTTTGCCAATGTGAGTGTACCGATGCCGGATCGAACGATCAATCGGTGGAATCTAGATCGGCACGTAAATCAGAATTACTGATGCAAGGCTTTGCGGTCAACATTGCCGACAAGAAATTCAGAATTATTTCTGCGAGTTGGCACGCTTTCGCGCCGTGAGTTCGGAACCGCGGAACTCGCCGTCGAACACAGTCCAAATGCGGCTCTTGTCGCGGAGTTTGTCGAGTTCGACGCCGACCAGATCTTTTTTCCCCTCCGCTTCGAGAATCTTGCGAATATCGGCTTGAGCCTCGGTAAAGGGTGTGCGTCCGGCTTCATTCCGCTCCAAGACGCGGACAATGTGGAAGCCGATTTCGGTTTCGATGACGTCGCTCATCTGGCCGACTTCAAGCGAAAACAGGGCCTTGTCGATCTCGGCACTGCGGAGGGCGCCGAGGGTGGTCCAATCGTGGGCGCCCCCTTGCTGGGCCGTGATGCCGTGCGACTTGGCTTTTGCAATGTCGGCGAAGACGGGCCCTCGCACGCCGGGGTTTTGCACCACCTGTTGCCAGACTTCGTTGCCCATTTCGGCGATAGCCTGCCAAGCGGCGGCGCGATCGCCATTCATGCGTGATGTTTGGATGGACAATTCTTCCCATTTTGCCTGTGCCGGAAAATCAAACTCCGCCTCGTGCGCTTGGTAGTAGGCGAGCAGATCCTCGTGCGTTACGGGTTTGGGTTTCGGAGCCATGCTGCGAAGCCATTCCCCGGCGATGGTGCGTTCGATGAATTGGCGTTTCATGTCGGCAAGCGAAGTTCCTCGCGATTTCAAGAGCTCTTCTAATTGGCGACTGTCTTCGAGCTTGAAAACATTGCAGAGCCGCGGAACTTCGGCTTCCTCAAAAGGCTCGCTCAGATTCTGCTCGATCTTGGGCATGTTCTCGCGCGGCACGTGGCGGCGAAAGTCGGCGTACAGCACCTTCGTGTCAATCAGACCCATCACTTGTTGCCGCAACAACGCCCGGCGAGCGTCTTCGAGTTGATCCGGAGGAATGCGTTCGCGATTGTCTTCGATCATCATGTTCACCAGCCACAGCACGTCGCTCGCCAAGACGATCTCACCGTCGATGCGGGCGAGGATTTCACCCCCTTCGAGCGGTTTGGCGGAACCAGCCGTGGGCGTGGGCGTAACCGAGTAATCAATCACGGGTTCGGCGGCTTGGGACGAAGGAGGCGGAGCGACCGCGGCGGGTGATGTGGATGCATTGTTGAGGTCTTGCACGCCGCGCACCGCCGAAGGTGCGGGAGGCGGGACGAATGGGGAACCGGTTTGTGCAACGGCAATGCTTCCGGTGGCTAATGCCAACGTCAAACAGCATCCGTTGATCGTTCGTGTGATCGCCTGCACGCCAAATCCTCAGTCGGTCCTAGCCGAAGGCGGAAGCCGACGGTTAGTGCGTATCCAACCGCCGGCTTCCGCCTGCGGCTAGAAAAGGGGAGTCTTCTCGCATATTTCGGGAGATAAGCGGCGAGAGTCTAGTGGCCAGACTCGGATCGCTGCAAGAGCGTTTCGAGGGACTCCATAATCCGCAGCGGGTCGGCGACCTGCTTGCCCAGGGGAAGATAGGCGCTTTGATCGTCGGCGATCCGCAACTGGCCCTGGCTGCGTGCTACCAAGAGCTCCAGCTGCCGGCGATCCTTGTAACCAAGGACGAGATATTGCCCCTCGACGTGAATCGAGCCGAGCTTCCAGCCATGGGCCCAAATCCGCAGCCGTGCTAGCTCGACGAGTTGCTCGACCGGAGCCGGCAATGGCCCGAAGCGGTCGACCAATTCCGCGCGGAACTCGTCGAGATCCTTTTCGGCGATCAATCGGCTCAGGCGGCGATAGAGGTCGATCTTGATCCGCATGTCGGGGACATACTGTCGGGGAAAGAACGCCCCGATGGGAAGATCGACGAGCACGTCGATCGAATCGCGCGGCGGCAGTCGTTTGAGTTGGCGAACCGCTTTTTCCAACAGAGCGCAGTACAACTCATAACCCACCGTGGCGATGTGGCCGCTCTGTTGGGTGCCGAGCAGGTTGCCCGCCCCACGAAGCTCGAGATCGCGCATCGCGAGCGCGAAGCCGGCGCCCATTTGGCTGAATTCTTCGATGGCCCGCAACCGCCGCGCGGCTTCCGGCGAGAGATGGCGGTTTTCGTCAACGAGCAAATAACAGTAAGCCCGGTGCTTGTAGCGTCCCACGCGGCCCCGGAGTTGATGCAAGTCCGCCAAGCCATAGCGATCGGCATCGTCAATAAAGATGGTGTTGGAATTGGGGATGTCGAGACCACTCTCGATAATCGTCGTGGCCAAGAGAATGTCGTGCTCGCCGCGGACGAAACCGAGCATTGCGTCTTCGAGTTCGTGTTCGGTCATCTGCCCGTGGCCGATGCCGATGGACGCTTCGGGAACAATTTCGCGGAGCTTGGCGGCCAGGTTGTGAATGTCGTGAATGCGGTTGTGGACGAAAAACACCTGTCCCCCGCGGTTGAGCTCACGCAAGATCGCATGGCGGATCAGCGCTTCGTCGAAGCGGGCTACCCGCGTTTCCACGGAAAGGCGATCCTTGGGGGGCGTTTCCAAATTAGAAATGCTGCGTGCCCCCAGCAGCGACATGTGCAACGTCCGGGGGATCGGCGTGGCGGTCATGGTGAGCACGTCGACGCTGGCTCGCAACGCTTTGAGCCGTTCCTTGATCGTCACGCCGAAGCGTTGTTCTTCGTCGATAATCACAAGACCCAGGTTCTGAAATTTCACGTCGGGCGAGACCAAGCGGTGCGTGCCGATCAAAAGATCAATCTGTCCCTCGGCGGCTCCCTTGAGAATTTCGCGTTGCTGCTTGGCGGAACTGAAGCGAGTGAGCGTCGCGATTTGGAAGGGGTACTCCGCCATCCGTTGCCGGAACGTCCGGCCATGTTGCTCGGACAGCACCGTGGTCGGCACCAGCAGGGCAACCTGATAGCCCGCGTCGATGGCTTTGAATGCGGCCCGCATGGCCATTTCGGTCTTGCCGAAACCGACGTCGCCGCAGAGCAGCCGGTCCATCGGCTTGGAGAGTTGCATGTCGGCTTTGATGGCCGCGATGGCGGTGAGTTGGTCGGGGGTTTCTTGATAGGGGAATGCCGCGTCGAATTCCTGTTGCCATACCGTGTCGTCGGGAAACGCGATGCCGGGACGCGAACTGCGGGCCGCTTCGAGCTCCAGCATGTCGGTGGCGAAATCGGTAACCGCCTTTTCGGCGGCCTGTTTTTGCCGCACCCACGATTTGCCGCCGATGTGGGCAAGCGTGGGTCGCACTTGCCGACCGCCGACGTATTTTTGCACCAACTCGATGCGGCTCGTCGGAACGTAAATTCGCGTGCCGCCGTGGAACTCGACTTCGAGATGCTCCTCGGCCCCCTGCTCTTTCTCAAGAAGTTTGAGCCCGCGATAGCGGCCGATGCCGTGCGATAGATGGACGACCAAATCTCCTTCGCGAAGTTGCAGAAAGCTGTCGATCGCACGGCTGGTTTGCCGCTGGGTCGGCCGGGCGAATTCCTCGCGGTGGAACAGCTCCGAAGCGCTGATGAGCAAGACTTGCTCTTGCACAAAGCGAAACCCGCGGGACAACCGGCCGGTGACGAATCGCATTTGCCCCTGCTGCATAAGCCGCGTTTGTGCGAACAATTCACCAAGCCGTTCCGCCTCGGCCTCGGTTTCGGTGACCAAATAAACGCGGTGGTCGGCTGCCGCAGTTTCGAGTTCCTCCCGAACTTTGTGTACGTCGCCGCTGAATCGCTCGACCGATTCGAACTGCATGTGGGCGGTCGTATCGTACGAACCAGTCGGCACCCCCGCGGCGGTCACCGAGGGGAATTTGTTGATCTCGCTGAGCGTGACGGTCGTGGAGAAGAAATCCTCGGGGTGTTCCAGTCGTTGGTGATAAAAGCGGCCTTCTTCCAGCAATTCGCTCGGTTCGACCAGCAGGAACCAACTCTCCGGAGGAAGATACGCCGTGAGATGCGTGCGATTGGCGCGGGTCGGTTGCAGCACGGTGATGCCGACGGTTTGCAGTGATTCCAAGCTCCGCTGCGTGGCGACGTCGAACGTGCGCAAGGATTCCACTTCGTCGCCGAAGAGCTCCACGCGAATGGGATGCTCGGCGTCCGGGGGGAACAGATCAAGAATGCCACCGCGCAGGGAAAACTCCCCAGCCATTTCTACCGCGGAAGTGCTCACGCAACCTTCTGCGGCAAGCCAGTGGGTGAGTTCCGTTACGTCGAGCGTGTCACCCACGGTGATCCGCCGCGTTGCTGTCGTGAGTGCGTCTTCGCTGGGAACCGGCTGCATCAAGCTTTGGATCGCGGTGACGATGATGCGCGGGGCCGGGCGAGTCGAAGAGTCGCGGCTCATCAAGGATTTCAGAACGCGCAAACGTTGGCCGTAGATTTCGTCGTTCAGAACGCGTTCGCCGGCGTCGGTTTCCCAGGCGGGGAATTGTTCGACCCGCGCGTCGCTGAAAAGCGTGAGGTCGTCCGAGAGCGAATCGAGATCACGGGTGTGGGGCAGGACCAGCACGAGCGTTTGGGGGGCACGGCGTTCGAGCGCCGAAGCCACGAGCGCGCACGATGAGCCCCAGACTCCGCCGAGCGTCCCGCCATGACCCGCGGTGAGGCTCGCTAGCACGTCGGCGAAGCCGCTGTGTCGCTCAAGTTGGTCGGCCAGGGAGTGCAGCTCAAGAGCAGCCGCCGTACTGGCCTCGACGACGGTTGGCATCATTCAAGTGAGTGATTGTAAGCGTCTGTGCTGACCCGGAAAAGGCAAATCCCATTCAACTTGGTCTTTTTTCGGCGTAAGTGGGGATGTACAGTCCGCACTCTGGTTCGGAGAACTCTCGTGAGAAAAGGGTTAATGCATGCGAATTCGCGTTATCACCTGCGTCGTACTTGCGTGCTTGGCACAATTGGTCAATGCAGCACAATACCGAGAGCGGCAAACGCTGACTGTTGAGAACCCCATGCCCAGCGAAGGCCTGGGTTACTCATTGGATGCTTCTAACGGACTAATGATTGCTGGCGCGATTAATTCGCGCAATGAGTACGGGGAAGATGTTGGCGCCGCCTATGTCTATAGACAATCATCCACGGAGCAATGGGAACTGACAGCCAAGCTGAAGGCTAACGATGGCATGCACAATGACACATTTGGCTGGTCTGTAGGCATCGACGGCACCGTCGCGGTCGTCGCTGCGCACCACTACGGTGGATATCTTCGGCCCAGCGGCGGTGCTTATGTATTCGAACACGATACTCGATGGAATCAGGTCGCTAAGCTGGAAGTTCCGGCCGACGCAACCTCCTTTGCTAACCTCGTCAACATACATGATTCCCGAATCGCAATAGCAGGCTCTGCGAATCATACGATTATCACTCAGACAAAGCTCGGTCAATTTAATATCCCTTGGAGCTATGCGAAGAGCGTCAGTCATGGCTTCGTCAACGTTTACGATCAAACTGGTCCAGGGCACTGGTTACAATCGCAACGCGTTGAATTCAGTGGCGAAACGTCGCGTGTCGATGATCTTGCCTTAGGCGACAAGACTCTTGTGATAGGTGGTTCCTCTTGGAATGCCCGGTTTATTCCTGAACTCGTTCCCATCGAACTTTCTCCGGTTCGCGACCCCTCATTAGAGGAAAAGGTCGAATTGTTTGAACAATTGAACGGTCAGTTCACTCTTACTACAACACTTTCGCATCATCCCAACGCTGAGCAAACTTGGTTTGGTTGGTCTGTGGCTTTGGATCAGGATCGTTTGATTGTAGGCGCTCCAAAGGAAGATACCCACGGTTCGGCATATATTTACGAGCGAAACCAGGCTGGTCAGTGGGAGGAAGCGGCGCATTTGAAGGCCAGTGATTTTGATCAAAGGTATTACTTTGGTAGTGATGTGGCTCTGGCTGGGAATCTGGCACTCGTCAATTCTTGGGACGGACCTGGTTGTCTGTGTGATGGCATAGTTTACGCTTTTGAACGTGACGAAGCAGGCCAATGGAGTGAGATTGCCAAGCTGACATCGGCACACGCGACTGGTACATTCGGCCAGGCGCTCGCCATTTATGGCGATCAATTCTTGGTTGGCTCGGGTGTCAATACTCATGGTGCAGTGCATGCTTTTGCACAAGTTCCAGAGCCTGCCATATCTTTCTTGTTCATCGCAATTGCGGTTTTCCCCGCAATTTGTACACGAACAAATCGCCGGTAGCATTGCGCTCGGTGAATGAGCGAAATATTTGCTCGACAACCCGCGAATTTGCTGGTGCGGTACCTCAGTGTTGCATCCTACGGCAACTTCCCCGACAATAATTGACGAACGACGCTGTAACTGTAGAGCTTGCTCTACGCTCTTAAGGACAAGGAATACCGACGTGAAACAGTGGACAGCATTACTTTTATTCTCACTTAGTTCCGCGAATCTCTTCGCGGCGGAGTCGGCCAGTATCGATTTTGCCCTGCAAGATTACCTCGGTGCCGAGCACAAGCTGAGCGATTGGCAGGACAAAGAATTGGTGGTCGTTGTCTTCCTGGGAACCGAATGCCCGTTGGCGAAGCTTTATGGCAGCCGGCTGGCGGATGTCGCCAAGGAATATGAACCCGACGGCGTGCAATTCGTGGGCATCAATTCGAATCAACAAGACACCCTCCGCGACATCGGCCACTATGCCGAGCAGCAAAAAATCGAATTTCCGCTGCTGAAGGATTCGGCGCACGTGGTGGCCGACCAATTCGGTGCGGAGCGGACCCCCACGGTCTACGTGCTCGATAGGGAACGCAAGATCCGCTACCGCGGCCGGGTCGACGACCAATTCGGCGTAGGTTATTCGCGAACCGACATTCAGAAGAACGATCTAGTGAACGCCTTGGAGGAATTGCTCGCGGGCAAACCGGTGTCGGTTCCCGAGACCGAAGCGGTGGGGTGCATTATCGGTCGAATCGAGAAAAAAGTGCCGACCGGCGACATTACGTACACCGAACATATTTCGCGGCTGATGCAGCAACACTGCGTTCGTTGTCACCGCGAAGGACAAGTCGCGCCGTTTGCGCTCACCAGCTACGAAGAGACATCGGCCTGGGCGGAAACGATGCTAGAAGTGATCGACGACGGGCGGATGCCGCCGTGGCACGCCAATCCCCAGTTCGGTCATTTCGCCAACGATGCGCGAATGCCCGACAAAGACAAACAACTGTTCCGCCAGTGGGTCGACAACGGCATGCCCGAGGGGGACGCGAGCAAGTTGCCCCCGCCGCTCAATTTTGTTGAAGGCTGGCAAATTCCGCAGCCCGAGAAAATTTACAAGATGGAGCAGGAATTCACAGTGCCTCCCAAGGGAACCGTTCCCTACGTGTACGTGGTGATCGATCCCGAAATCAAGGAAGACACGTGGGTGGCCGCCGCGGAAGTTCGCCCGAGTAATTATGCGGTGGTGCATCACGCGATTGCGTTTTTTATACCGCCGGACCGCGAATTCAAGCCGGGCGATCCGCTCAAGAATTCGATTGCCACGTACGCCCCTGGCATGCCCCCCGCGAGTTGGCCCGAGGGTTACGCGAGATTCGTTCCGAAGGGTGCCAAACTCGTGTTTCAGTTGCATTACACGCCCAACGGCAGCATTCAAACCGATCGGACCGAGGTGGGCATCGTGTACGCCGAAGCTGACAAGGTGAAGAAAAAAATCAAATACGAAGTCGCGGTCAATCCGCGGTTCAGCATCCCCCCCGGCGATGCCAATTATCATGTCCCAGCGGAGTACTATTTCCGCAAGGACGCGATGCTGCATGCCTTGATTCCTCACATGCACTTGCGGGGGAAGTCATTCCGCTACACGGCCAAGTATCCCGATGGAACGAAGGAAGTATTGCTCGACGTGCCTCGGTACGATTTCAACTGGCAAAACGGCTATGAGCTTTCCGAAATCAAGCGGATTCCCGCGGGGACCGTCATGCACTGCGATGCGCATTACGACAATTCGGCCGACAATCTGGTGAATCCCGATCCCACCAAGGAAATTCGTTGGGGAGACCAATCATGGGACGAAATGATGATCGGCTCGATGGTGGTCACCGATCCCCAAGTCGAGCGTGAAGCGCGGACGACGGAAACCGACACACAAAAGCACTAAAGCATCATCGAGGGATCTGAATGGATTCGACGCGCTCGCGAGGAATCCAAACTTGTGTGCCGGGCACGTTCGGCGTGTCGGGTTCAGGATTCTGTTGCAGCACAATCCAACGGTCGCTCTGATCGACGATCTTGCCTTGAAGTACCCTCGGTTCGTTGCCAATGACCGCGATGCTACAGGGGACGCCCAGCGGTGGAGCGAGCAGCTCACGCGCCCGCCGGGCGGAATTTTCGCTGTATTCCGACCAGTAAGAAAAAGCGCTCCACAAGATCATCGCCAGGACCAACAGCAAGATGGCCGTGCGGTAGCGAATTCGGAAGAATGAGCGGGGGGCCGTCGACATGGCGTTATCGTAGCATCTCGGTGTTTCCGCCGGTACGGCGCCGTCACAACCGTAGCCAACCGCGCCACGCGAATGCTCGCGCGGTGTTTGGGCGGAGGCGTGACCGCTTCGTCTGCAGATCGGGTCACGCCGGGGACGATACCGAGCAAGAAGTCGTTCGATTTTTCTTCCCCCCTCAAGTTCAAGCTACCAGGAGAGCTGGCAATGATTCGGTCGCTATTCTTGGCCTTCGGCGCTTACACTTGTTTGTTGGGAGTTGAGGCGTTGGCGGTGGAAAAGGCAGTTCTAAAGCAGCCTCCCCAAGGGCAAAAAGCGTTCATGGAGCAAACCGAAGTCGTGCCGCCGGAGTGGGCCCCTTGGAGCCTCATGGGCGCCGGGTCGGTGGTGGTGCTTTACTCGTTCACGATTCCCAAGCGGGTGGGCGGGTAAAGCTGGTCGTCAAATTGTCGAGAACGGGTCGACCAATTTGACGCCGGCATGGCGGTAATCATTCATGTTTCGGGTTGCTATTGTCAGATCATGTTGCCGAGCCGAAGCAGCTATGAGACTGTCCTTAATCGGCATAGTCCGGCCCTTGTGCTTCATTTCGGCGAGTAGCTCGGCCCACACCATCGCAGATTGAGCATCAAAATCGACGATTGTGATCTGGGTGACATGCCTGTCGAACCAGTCAATTAGTCGGTGTTGTCGCTGGCCGGGAGGAAGAAAAAGTATCCCCGCGCGAACTTCGCCGAGCACAATGGGACTAGTAACTATCTCGAGTTTGTTATCAGACGCCCACTTAATTACATTTGGGTCAGGCAAGGGCTTGACGATTTCACTCACAACATTTGTATCGGCGAGAAACTCCACGATGAATTCCTACGGCGAATCTTCAGGGCCAAATAGCGATTCGATTTCGTCAAAAAGAGTTTCCGTCGATTCAGGTTCGATCGGCGTCAGCCAACCTTTCTCCGGACACTCGAGTAGCCAATCGACAAGATTCTTCGTACCGGGAGTAGACAGTTTCTTGAGCAAATACTCGCCATCCTGCAATCTTTCGACTTCAAATTGTTGGCCGGGAATGATGTGATCCTGTGCGCGAATTTCAGC